>CAYXGD010000168.1:0-4910 GCA_964464425.1 uncultured Thermoplasmatales archaeon | reverse complement strand
CCAGGGCCTCTACAACCGCTTCCCACCGCGGGAGATCACCCGCGACCAGTTCGAGGAAGCCGCCGGGCCCCACGGCGCGATCCTGGCCGGTTCGCCGGAGGAGATCGTCGCCCGGATCCGGTGGCAGCGCGAGGTCCTCGGCATCGACCGGATGCTCCTGCAGCTCGACTGGGGTGGCATGCCCCACGATCTGGTGGTGCGCTCGGCCGAGCTCCTGGGGACCGAGGTCGCACCTGCGTTGCGGGAGGATCGGGGCTGAGCGAGGCCTCCAGGTTTTAACCTTCCAGGCGGCTGGGGGGCCCATGCACGCCGCGGACCCTCGTCCGGTGGCCGTCGTGGCCGCCAACCGGATCCCCTTCGCACGGCAGAACACGGCCTACCACGACCTCTCCAACCAGGAGATGCTCACGGACACGCTCCAGGGCCTGGTCGACAGGGCCGGGTTGGATGACCAGCGGTTGGGCGAGGTCGTGGGCGGCGCGGTCATGAAGCACGCCCGGGACTACAACCTCGTCCGCGAATCGGTGCTCGGCACCAGCCTGGACCCCCACACACCGGCCTACGACGTCCAGCAGGCCTGCGGCACGGGTCTGGAGGCCGCGATCCTCGTCGCCAACAAGATCGCCCTGGGCCAGATCGATGCCGGGATCGCGTGCGGGGTCGATACGACCAGCGACGTGCCGGTGGCCGTCCATCCCCGCGCTCAGCGCGCGCTCATGGATCTCTCCGGTGCCAGCAGCGTGGGTGAACGGCTCAAGGCGGCTGCCACCTTGGCCCATCCGGGCAACCTCGTCCCGGAGATCCCGCGCAACGCCGAACCGCGCACCGGCATGTCCATGGGGGAGCACGCCGAGGTCACCGCCGAGCGGTGGGGCATCAGCCGGGAGGCCATGGACGAGATCGCCGTGGCCAGCCACCACAACCTGGCCCAGGCCTACGAGGACGGGTTCCTCGATGACCTGATCATGCCATACCACGGCCTGGAACGCGACAACAACCTCCGGCCGGGTACCAGCGTCGAGCAGGTCGCCAAGCTCCCGCCGGCCTTCAGCGAGGAGGGCAAGATCACGGCGGCCAACGCCTCCCCGCTCACCGACGGGGCCAGCTCGGTGCTCCTGGCCAGCGAGGCCTGGGCCGAGGAGCACGGGCTCCCGGTCTTGGCCCGGCTGACAGCCGCCGAGACCGGCGCCAGCGACTTCGTCGAGGGGGAGGAGGGGCTGCTGATGGCCCCGGCCCTCCAGGCGGTGCCCAGGCTGCTCGAACGCAACGACCTGACCCTGGACGCCTTCGACCTGGTCGAGATCCACGAAGCGTTCGCCAGCGTCGTCCTCTGCACGTTGGCGGCTTGGGAGAAGCAGGGCCTTGGCACGGTCGACCGCGACAAGCTCAACGTGAAGGGCTCGAGCATCGCCGCCGGGCACCCCTTCGCGGCCACCGGCGGACGCATCCTGGCCACCCTGGCCAAGGCGCTCGACGAGCAGGGCGGCGGGCGGGGCCTGATCAGCATCTGCGCGGCCGGTGGGCAGGGCGTGACCGCGATCCTCGAGGCGTGAGGTCAGGCACCCATCAGGGCCTGACCGCAGACCCGCAAGGTCTGGCCGGTCACGCCGTGGCTCTCGGGGCTGGCCAGGAAGGTCACCGCCTCGGCGACGTCGCGCGGCTGACCTGCCTGGGAGAGCGAGTTCAGCCGGGCGGCCACCAGGCGCCGCGTGGCCGGCATCTCCTCGGTCATGGCCGTCTCGATGAAGCCGGGCGCCACCGCGTTGACGGTGATGCCCCGGTCGGCCAGCCGAGGTGCCTGGGCCTCGACGTAGCCTAGGATGCCGGCCTTGGTCGCCGCGTAGTTCGTCTGACCGGCGTTGCCAGCCAAGCCCGTGACGCTGGACATGTAGATGGCGCGCCCGCCGTCAGCCATCTCAGGGAGCAGGGCCTCGTCCACCTGGAGGATGGCCGCCAGGTTCACCTCCAGGACCGTCCTCCACATCTCGGGCGTCATCCTGTGGAGGATCTTGTCCCGCGTGACCCCGGCGTTGTGCACGAGCACGTCGGGTGCCGGGAGCACGCTGGCCGCATCGTCCGCGGTGATGTCGACGGTCACGGCCTCCCCGCCGATCTCGTCGACCACGCCGTCCAGGCGCTCCTGGGCCGACGGGAGATCGACCCCGACCACCCGGGCCCCCTCCTCGGCTAGGCGCCGGGCCGTGGCCTCGCCCAACCCCCGGGCCGCACCGGTGACGACGGCCCGCTTGCCCTCCAGCGATGCGGTCGGCGCAGCCCGGGGCGCCGCGACGTCGTCGGTGACCTGCAGGGCCTGGCCCGAGACGTAGGCCGACCGGGGGGTGAGCAGGAACCGCATCGGGCCGACCAGCCGATCCTCGGCGCCGTCAGCGACCCGCAGAAGGTTCGCTGTCGCGCCCCGTCGACCGAGCTCCTTGGCCAGAGACCGGGTGAAGCCTTCGATCGCCCGGGCCGTGGCTGCAGCCCGGGGATCCGTCGCCTGGCTGGGATCGGGCGCAAGCACGAGCACCTTCCCGCACGCTGCCAGCTCCGGGACGTGCTCGTGGAAGGACGCGTACAGATCGTCGAGATCGCCTGGGGTCCTGGCCTCCGTGGCGTCGTGGACCAGCACGTCCAGGTCGTGGGTGGCCGCAAGGTCCCTGGCGCCGAGGCGTTCCAACGGCTCACGCACCAGCGCCGTGTCGGTGGCCAAGACCGCCTGACCGGTCAGGGGCTCGGCGTCGTAGCCGCCCGTGGCCCTCGTGAGCTCTGCTGGGGCCTGGATCCCCAGAGCCTGGATCAGCGGTCCCGAGATCGGTGCCCTGGCAAGGCGCGTCAGGAGGTCGGGCATCGGTCGCGGGCAAGCGCGGGCCCCAGGTTAACGCTGGCGGCCGTCAGCCCGGCCCTGCGTCAAGCTGCTGCATCACGCCCGCCACATCGACCAGGGACCAAGCCTCGGCGACCTGGCCCTCCTCGAACCTCGCGACGCCCATCCCGGCGAACCTGACGTCCTTGCCGGTCGGCTCGACCCCCATCAGCGGACCCGCGTGGGTGCCGGTCATGGTGCAACGGTAGGCCCCCCGATCGTCCTCGGTACCCTGGCACGCCGTGGTCGCTTCGCCCATGGAGGTCACCATACCGGACGAGGGCTCGGGTGTCGAGAACGCTGGCCCGAACACCCGTCAGGCTTGGACATCGTAGACCAAGCGCAAGGAGATCCCCTCGTCGAAGGCCTCGAGGGAGGCGGGGTCCTCCACATCGAAGCCTGGCTCGGCCAGCTCACCGACCTTGGCCAGGAACGCCCGGACGTCGGGGTCGCGCTGGGCGAGCTCGGCCATCGGGGTCGGCTCGACGCCGTCAGGGAACTCAAGGATCCGGATCATCCGGTCCCCCTGCCAGAGGAGCAGGTTGCGCTCGGCACCCAGGGCCTTGGCCATCGCTTGGCCCCGCTCCGCATCGCTCAGCAGGTCCTCGAGCTCCTTCCCCTTCCCCGGCTTCGCCTTGAACGAGACCCCGACGAGCATCGTCAACACCTGGTGGGATAGCAGGTGGCCACGGGCCTTAACCCTCGGTCCTAGCGCGCCATCCCCTCCTCCCAGCGCCGGCCTGCCGGCCCAAGCCCTCAAGAACGAGCACCGTGCTGCGCAGACACATGTCAGGCAACACGCCGGTCGTGGTCCAGGCGATCCGAACCCCCCAAGGCAAGCAGGGCGGCGCCTTGGCGGGTCTCCGGCCTGAGGAGCTGTCGGTCCCGTTGGTCGATCACCTCCTGGAGGCCACAGGGGTGACCGCTGAAGGTGTCGACGACCTCATGTGGGGATGCGCCCAACAGCGCGACGAGCAGGACAACAACCTGGCCCGGGTCATCGCGATCCTCTCGGAGCTAGGGGAGTCCGTGCCCGCCACGACCATCAACCGATGGTGCGCCTCGTCGGCCCAGGCGGTGATGTCGGCCAGCGATGCCATCCGGGCTGGCCAGCGCGATTGCATCGTGGTCGGCGGTGTCGAGAGCATGACCCGGGTCCCGATGGACGAGATGCCGGACTTCCCGCCCGGCCTCCTCGAGCGGTACGAGAACCCCTTCGATCTGACGATGGGTCGCACCGCCGAGACCGTGGCCGAGCGGTACGGGATCACCCGCGAGGCCCAGGATGCCTACGCGGCGCAGAGCCAGCAACGCGCGGTCAAGGCCACCGAAAGCGGCCGGTTCAAGGACGAGATCCTCACCATGGAGACCGACGACGGCCTCGTGGAGAAGGACGAGGGCCTGCGCCCGGGCACCACCCAGGAGGTCCTCTCCGGCCTGCCGCCGGTCTTCAAGGAGGACGGCACCGTCACCGCCGGCAACGCCTCGCAGATCAGCGACGGGGCCGCGGCGTTGATGATCACGAGCCAGGCCTTCGCCGACGAGAACGGTCTCGAGCCGCTGGCCGAGGTCGGCTACCACCACGTCGTCGGCGTCGACCCCCTGGTCATGGGTATCGGGCCCGTCCCCGCCGTCGAGGGGCTCCTGGAGCGGGCCGGGACCGACCTGGACGACTACGACCTGTTCGAGCTCAACGAGGCCTTCGCGAGCCAGACCGTCTACTGCCAGCGCGAGCTCGGGATCCCCGATGACATCTTCAACGTCAACGGCGGCGCCATCGCCATCGGCCACCCCTTGGGTGCCACCGGTGCCCGCCTGCCGGTCACGCTGATCCACGAGATGATCAAGCGCGACGCCCAGAAGGGGATCGCCACCGAGTGCGTGGGCTTCGGCCAAGGGGCGGCCATCGAGTTCGAGCTGGCCTGACACCATCGGCCCCCGCCGCCAGGGCCATCAGGCGCCATGGGCGGTCCCAGGTCCCATCCAGCAACGGCTAAATACCGCGGCCAGCCGACCCGGCGCATGCGGGATGCACCCCGTCCTCCTG
>CAYXGD010000167.1:0-4938 GCA_964464425.1 uncultured Thermoplasmatales archaeon | reverse complement strand
GACAAGGTGCTCTACCTGACCATCGGCGTGGTCTGGGTGGCCCGGTTCGGTGCCGTCTCCATCATCGTCGAGAACCGGATCGCCGTGGCCCTGCTCGCCTCGGCGGTCCAGCCCGCCGCCGCCCTGCCCGGCCTGCTCCAGCTCTACGGCACGGCCGCGCTGGGCCCAGGCGTGCTGCTCTGGGCGGCCCTGGTCGTCCCCCTCTACCTGATCGTGCGCATCTTCGAGGCCCCCCTCCAGCGCAACTTCGGGATCAGCGGCACCGAGCTGTTCCGCTCCTACCTGGACCACCTGACGACCCAGAGCGCCGAGGCCGAGGAGCTGCTCGAGCGCCTGGGCCAGCCCGTCCAGGCCCGGGTGGCCACCCTGTGCTTCCGGCGGCCCGACGGCTCCAAGAAGGCCTGCGTGGTCGTCCCCGGCGTCCATCCCGGCCCCTTCGGAGCCCTCGGCGGCGGCGACCTGCCGGCCAAGATGCGTACCGCGCTGCAGGATTGGGAGCACGTCCTGGTCCCACACGCCGCAGCCGACCACGACCTCAACCCGGTGACGACCCGGGAGGTCGAGCGCCTGGGCCACTACGCCTCCGAGCTGGCCGACCGGACCGAGACGACCCAAGGCGGATCCCGGTTCTTCGAGACCGGGGACACGGTCCGCATGGGCGGCCAAGCCTTCGGCAGCGACCTGATGCTCACTTACACCTCCTGGCCTGAGGCCATCGACGACGTCGACCAAGGCGTCGGCCGCGCCGCCGAGCTGATCGCCGAGGGCCGCGGCGTCCGGCATGCCGTCTTCGTCGACTGCCACAACTCCCTTCGCGCCTCCTCCGGCGCCGTCTTCCCGCTCACCCCCCGGGCCCTGGCCATCGAGCAGCAGGCCAGGGCCGTGGCCGAGGCCTCGGCCAGCGGGCGGGTGCCCACCCTGAAGGTCGGCCTGGCCCAGGACCGCACCCTGGGCTTGCCCCACCTGATCGGCCGGGCCGGCTGCCAAGCGATGCTCGTCGAGGCCGGCGACCAGCTCACCGCCTACGTCCTCTGGGATGGCAACAACATGATCCCGGAGGCGACCAAGGCCATCCGGGACGCCGTCCTGGAGCTCGTCGACGAGGTCCGCGTGATGACCACCGACAACCACGCGGTCAACCTGGAGGGCGGGGTCTACAGCCCGGTGGGTCTCCGGGCCAGCTTCGAGAGCCTGGCCAGGATCAGCCGGCGTACCGTCCAAGCGGCCATCGACGACCTGGAGGAGGTCACCGCCGGCATGGCCGCCGGCCACGCGCCCGACATCGAGGTCGTCGGCCACCAACGGACCGCCCAGCTCTCGGCGTCGGTCAACGTCATGATCAGCATCATCCCAGAGCTCGCCATCGCCTGCCTGGGCCTCTGGAGCCTAGGTGTGGCCCTCGTCTTCCTCACCCTATGATCCCCCCTGAGCGACCGCGCCGGCACCGTGACGGACCCCGAGGCCGATCGCCCCGGCTTCCGAGCACCCCGGGCTTAAAAGCAACGGCCGCCAGGGAGGCTAAAGCCCCCGATGGTCGACCGGACCCGGGGGGTCTCTGGACCTGGGGAACTCCGGTGGGACTTAAATGGGGGCGGCCGACCAACCCAGAGGCAGGGTCAGCCTGTGAACCGTAGAGGTCCGTCTGGTCCCCGTGGAGGATCGGATGCCGGCGCCAGCAGCGTCGTCGGCTTCATCCTGATCACGGGGATCTCGCTCGTCACCATCAGCGTGGTCCTCCTAGGTGGAGCGCCCACGCTGGAACGGGTGCAAGCCGGCCAGGAGACCCAAGCGATGACCTCGTCGATGAACGGTTTCAGCGAGGAGGTCGCAGGGCTGGTCACCGGCGCCCCTGCCTCCACGACGCCGTCGTGGCGAGCGGCGTTCGCCCGCGGCACGGTCAGCCTCGACCGCGCCGGCCACGTCTGGGGCTACGCCGTCGACCTGGATGACACGGCCAGGTTCAACTGGGGTAGCCTCCACGACGGGGACGACGAGATCCAGGTCAACATCACCGCCGGCAGCGTGGCCGACCCCCAGGTCGACGCCTGGACGTACAGCGGGTCGAGCATAACCTCGGTCTCCGCCTCGATCTCGACCCCGGCCACGCCTTGGACCGACGGGATCGCGACCGTGACCCTCAACGCAGGCTCGCCGGGCACCCCCGGCATCTCCGACGACGATATCGACGGCATCGAGATCCACCTCAAGGACGGCGCCGACGATGTCCTGGCCAAGGGCTTCTTCTTCGACACCGGCGCGCTGGTCTACGAGAACGCCGTCGGCGGCCAGAACCAGGAGGTCGTCTACGAGAACACCGGCGTCCTGATCCGCCACGACGACGGGGTCGTGCTCCGCAACACGCCCTCGCTACGACCGCCCCAGGAGACCGGCACGACGGCTGACCCCAAGCGCACCGTCTTCTTCCGCGTCATCAGCCTGGACGGGAGCGCCTCCAGCGCCGGCCAGACCAGCGTGACCCTCTTGCTGGACAGCGGTGGCAACCACGCGCGGTACAGCAAGGCCGACGTCGAACGCGTGCAGATCTACCCGGCTGAACGGTACATGGAGGGCTGGCACCGGTTGCTGACCGACGAGCCGGCCGGTTTCCCGTACCAGGCCGGCTGCAGCCTGGCAGGTAGCGGCACGCCCCCGGCCTGCACCGACACGGGCTCCCAGACCTACCTCTGGTGCGACAAGGATGGCGCCGACAGCTGCGACGTTGACGACGGGAGCCTGGACGCGCTAGCGGTCTCGATCGTGCACACCATCGTGACGGTGGAGGAGGACTGACGTGGCCCGTTCCAACGCCTCGGCCCGGTCCAGACGCCTGCCCCGTGCAGGCCCCGACACCGCCGCCCAAGAGGTGGTGGCCTACATCTTCATGCTGGGCATGGGCGCCATCGCCCTCATCGTCACGATGAACGTGATGACCCAGGCGCAGTCCGAGAGCCAGAACATCGCCACCGGTATCCAACTCAAGCAAGCTGGCGAGATCGCTGCGGCCCACGTCCAGGAAGGCTCCCGGGTCGTCTCGGTGGCCCCCGGCGCGACCTTCCACCTGCTCTTCGGCATCCCGGAGGCCATCGGTCAGCAGAGCTACACCGCCACGCTGACCACCCAGCCGGCACCCGTCGGCACCTGCGATGACTGGGTCCTGGAGCTCCGGGCCGACGACAACACCACCCGGGCCAACCTCACCCTCGGCAAGGCCGGTCGGGTGACCGTGGATGGCAACTGCCTCAACTTCGAGACCGACCGCGACACGTTCCACTCCAGCTTCGGGACCGTCCAGCTCCGCTACGACCCCGACCCTGACCCCCAGACCGCCCCCAACCCCGACCCGACGTTCTACTTCGAGACCCCCACAAGGTGACGATCATGGAAAGCATCCCCCTCGACCGGTTCCTGGACGACCTCGCCGAGCTCGGCATCGAGCCCGAGTCCGAGGCCGCCCAGGAGGACGTCGCCGTCTTCTGGTCCAGCCTGGATCATGACACGCGCGAGGACGTCCTGGAGAGCCTAGGCCTCGACCCTGCGCTGGCCCTGGACGCCACCCCGACCCTGGAAGGTGAGGAGATCATCTTCTCGAGCCCTGGCGAGATCCCCGAGGATCCTAGCCTTGCCGCTGCCGAAGCCATGCAGGACCTGGCCGAGCTGGCCGAGGCCGAGGGGGAGACCGGCTGGGAGGCTGACGAGGAGGTCGGCGAGACCAGCTGGGAGGATCAGGGGCTAGACGAACCCGTCATCGACGCCTTCGAGGACCTCGAGGACGCTGACGACGCCGAGGACGCCGACCTGGAACCTCTCGACGATGACCTGGATGATGCCGAGGTCGCAGACGCCGAGATGGTGCCCCTGGACGATCTCGAGGCGCCCGACGTGGCCCGCGCCGAGGCCGAGGACGAGGAGCTGGCTGAGAGCGGGGACCCCGATGAGCTCGGGCCCGAGCCGGCCAGCGAGGCCGACGACGAGGACGTCGAGCTCCCGGACGCCGAGATGGCGCCCACGGAGGACCTGGAGGCGCTCGACGTCGAGGCCGGTGAGGCCGAGCCCAGCGAGGACGCCGCCCCGCCGGACCTCTTCGAGGACTTCGACGTGGGGGACCTGTCCGCTGGCGAGCTCAGCGACCCCGAGGGCATGACCCCGCCGGACCTGGGCAGCGAGGCCGACCTCGAGGACATGGACGCCGCGGCTCTGGTCGCCGCCGAGGACATCGGGGACGAGGACACCGCCGAGGCCCTCTCCGACACCGGGCTCGAGGACCTGGCCGGCGGCCTGGGCGAGGAGGCCGACGAGACCGAGCTCGAGGAGATCGAGGTCTACCCGGTCTACGAGCCCTACGCCTACGTCCGGATCGCCTACGATCCCGACAACCACCAGTACCTCTACGAGGTCATCGAGCCCGACTTGAACGAGCGCGAGGAGAAGATCCTCCAGTTCATCGAGGAGACCATCGTCGACGTGATCGACGTCGGCCTCTCCGAGCTCACCGAGCGCGAGGCCGAGGAGATGGTCACCGACCTGACCAACCAGGTCATGCAGGACTACTCCATCGACGTCGACGAGAACGCCCGGACCCGGCTGACCTACTACACGGTGCGGGACTTCACCGGGTTCGGCAAGCTCGACGTCATCATGCGCGACCCGATGATCGAGGATATCTCCTGCGACGGTGAGGGGATCCCGATCTTCCTTTACCACCGCAAGTACGAGTCGGTGGCCTCGACCGTGGTCTTCGAGGAGGCCCCGGAGCTCGACAGCTTCGTCATCAAGCTGGCCCAGCGGTCCGGCAAGCACATCAGCATCGCTGACCCGCTGCTGGACGCGCGGCTGCCCGACGGCTCGCGGCTCAACGCGACCCTGGGCCGCGAGGTCACCGCCCAGGGGTCCACGTTCACCATCCGTAAGTTCCGGGACGAGCCGTTCACGCCCCCGGAC
>CAYXGD010000166.1:0-4947 GCA_964464425.1 uncultured Thermoplasmatales archaeon | reverse complement strand
AGCGCGATGTAGGTCGCGTTGTTGACCGTGCCGGTGGCGGTGTTCACCGCCTCGGAGACCGGACCGGGCGTGTTGTCCTCAGCGAGCTGGTTGACCAGATCGAGGGTATCATCGACGGCTTGGTCGACGTCGCCCTCGGTCTGATCGACGCGGGTCTCAGCCGCCTCCTGGGTCGTGGCCGTCCACCCTGCGCCGGCCGCCGTGCTGGCCGGCGAGTAGACATCGAGGTCGTGGGCCAGGTACGGGTAGGTGGCACCGGTGTCGAACAGGAACCCGGGTTCCTGGGCGGTGTTGCAGTCGCTGGGCGAGGGGGCGACGACGAAGTGCCAGATGTCGTAGTCGTTGTCGCTCCACGCCGGCGCGTCCTCGTCACCGACCTGGCCGCTGACACCGTCGGGACCCGGGTAGTTGCCGCACCCCGATCCGCTGGCGGTGTAGGGCGCGGTCTTGCACACGAGCTGGGCGTACCAGGCCGGCTGGTTGGCACCGCACAGGTAGGCCGGCGAATCGCACGGGTTGCTGTACGGACCACGGGCGTCGGTCGGGGACCGGCCCTCGGACTCCTCGGCCCAGAAGAAGATGACCTCGCACACGTTGGCCTGGGCCGCGCTGATGGAGACCTGGGCGTCCGGCGAGTACGCGCAAACCTGCGGGGTGGCTTCCTCGGCGAGGAGGCCTTGGTCTTTGAGGCCTTGGCTGCTGATGGTGCCGTCGCCGTCGAGGTCGACGTCGTCGCTGGGGTCGTCGACGGTGCCCATGTCTTCGCCTTCGACCAGGGCGTCGAGGCCGTCTTGGTCGAGGGTGATCTCTTGGCCGTTGATGGTGGCGGTGAGGAACCCGATGAACTGTTGGTCGTGGATGGTGTGGACCCAGCCGTTCATCTCCCAGGCACCGGTCTCCTGCTGGGCGACCAGCAGGGCGTTCGGGTACAACGTGTTGAACGCGTACTCCTGCCAGCCCTGATCGCCGGTGTTGGCCGTCTCGCCGTCGTCGGTGAGGCCGACCTCGGAGCCGACATCGTGCCCGGTCTGGTAGACGGTCTGCCCACCGGTCACGCAGTAGGGCAGGCACGTCGACAAGCCGTAGTTGCCCACGTAGCTGGCGTAGACCACGTCGAAGCCGGTGATCGGCCCGAACAAGTCCTGGTCGGGGGCGCTCCGTTGCACGAAGTCCCCACCGATGTCCGTGTTGTAGACGAGCCGACCACAGAAGGGATCGGCGCTCGTCGAGCCTTGGATCGAGTCGAGCGACCCATCAGCCTCCGATGGGGTGCAGGTCTCGGCAAGGCCCCGTCTCCAGTCAGCCTCCGAGACGCTCGGGTTGGCAGGGGTCTCGGTCGGCTGCATACCGACAGAGTCCTGGTTCCCGACGCTCAAGTGGTAGCTTGTCGCGGCTGGCACAAGCGCTGCTAGCGCTAACATCAACGAGATGGCGATTGCGGTTCTCACCCAACATACCTCCAGTCGTTCCGTCGTACTCCCTGTCCGGGCCTCCCACGGCTTACCGGACGACCGAACATCTGGCTAGCCATACATTAGCATTGTTGAGTCGCGGACGTTGACCACGCCAGCCAGCCCCCGGCCTGCCGGCTGGGGCCGGGTCAAGATGGAGAAGAGGTGGCGTGGCAGGGCAGAGCCCCGCCACGCCGGTGTCCGAGGCGTCGTACAGGTTCAGCGTCAGGTCGGCGGGGCGCTGTCGTAGTCCTGGTTGCGCGACGGGTCGTTGTCCAGCGGATCGACGTCGAACCACTGGTGGATGCCCTGGCCGAAGCTGTAGACCTCGTTGTTCGGCTTGAACGCCACCAGGTTCCCGTCGCCCAGCGTGCCGTCGCTGGTGGTCACCTCGAAGATGTACTCGGTGACCACGGTGTCGTCGCTGGCGTCCAGGACCGTCCCGTCGTGGAAGAAGCCCCACTCGCTGAGGAAGTCACCGGTGGCAGACCCGCACTGCTCGCTCCAGTCGCTCTGGTGACCGAGCTCGCGAGCCGGGAACTCCACACGGTCGTCGACGGTGACGCCCTCGTCCAGGTCGGCGTCCATGGCCGGGTCGTACCGGATCGTCACGCTGGCCGGCATGAGCTCGAGCGCGTCGTTGATGTACCCGGCGACCTGGGTCTGCTGGGCCGCGGTCCCGTTCTCGAGCAGGGTGTGGAGGCCCTGGCTCATGAACACGAAGACCCGGTTCCCGTCTATGTACGGGGTCGCCTCGGTCTTCAGCCAGCTGTACATGTACGTCGGCTCCTGGAGGTAGACCACCTGGAGCAGGCCCGTGTGCAGGCCGTAGCCGGCGGCCACCATGTTCTCGGTGAGCTTCTTGTCGCCGAAGGTCGCCTTGCAGCCACCGTCGGGATCGGGGACGACCTGGCCGCTGTCGTCCTCCTTGGCCCACAGGTCCCAGAACAACGGGTAGGCCCCGACGCTCTGGATGGCTTCGAAGAGCGAGTCCCCACCCGCCTGGTCGTACTCGCCATCGTCGTTGATGTCGGTGAACATGCCGACGAAGCCCGAGGTGTAGAACTGGCCGGGGCCAGCCCGGTTGCTGGCGTCCTGACCGCGATCGGTGTTCAGGTAGAGCTCGCCGGCTCCCGCATCGACCAACGTCTGGCTGTCGAGGTAGTCGACCCAAGGATCGATGGTCTCGGCGGTCTCATCGCTCGGGTTGAACGCCCGGCACGGATCCTGACCGATGGCGCGCACGAGCGCCGGATCGTCGGTGCCGGCCAGCGCACCGGCCAGGGACTGGCTGGTGTCGCCGGGCGCGTTGGGCTCGACGATGTCGTCCTTGAGCGCCATGTACGTGGTGTCGACGACCTCCTCGGGCAGGTCGACGAGGTCGAGCACCGTCCCGAGGCCGTCGTCTTGGGCGGCGTCGGCGGTGTCACCGACGAAGTCCACGTTGGCCTGCACGTCCTGGCCCGTGGCCGCCGTCCAGCTGGCATCGGCGGCAGAGCTGGCCGGCGAGTAGACATCGAGGTCGTGGGCCAGGTACGGGTAGGTGGCACCGGTGTCGAACAGGAACCCGGGTTCCTGGGCGGTGTTGCAGTCGCTGGGCGAGGGGGCGACGACGAAGTGCCAGATGTCGTAGTCGTTGTCGCTCCAGGCCGGTGCGTCGTCGGCGTTGGGACCGGGGTAGTCGCCGCAGCCGGAACCGCTGGACGTGTACGGGATCTGCTTGCAGACCAGTGAGGCGTACCACGCCGGGGTGAGCACGCCGCACATGTAGGCCGGCGAGTCGCAGGGATCGCTGTAGCTGCCGCGGGCGGAGGTGGGGTCCCGATCGGGGTCCTCCTCAGCCCACTGGAAGATCACCTCGCAGAAGGTCGCCTGCGGGGCGTTGATGTCCACATCGACCTCGGGCGTGAACGCGCACACCTGGGCCGTGGCTTCCTCGGCGAGGAGGCCTTGGTCTTTGAGGCCTTGGCTGCTGATGGTGCCGTCGCCGTCGAGGTCGACGTCGTCGCTGGGGTCGTCGACGGTGCCCATGTCTTCGCCTTCGACCAGGGCGTCGAGGCCGTCTTGGTCGAGGGTGATCTCTTGGCCGTTGATGGTGGCGGTGAGGAACCCGATGAACTGTTGGTCGTGGATGGTGTGGACCCAGCCGTTCATCTCCCAGGCACCGGTCTCCTGCTGCGCGACGACCATGGCGTTGGGGTAGAGCATGTTGGCCGCAGCCTCGTACCAGCCTTGATCCCCGCTCCAGGCGGTGTCACCGTCGTCGGTGAGGCCCACCATGTGGCCGGCATCGTGGATGGCCTGGTAGCTGGCTTGGTTCAGGCACCAGGGGCAACTGTAGGACAGGCTCCAGTCACCCACGTAGCTGGCGTAGATCACGTCGAACTGGGTGATCGGGCCGAAGTACGTCTGGTCGGCGGGGCTGGCCTGGACGAACTCGCCGGAGATCTCCGGGTCCTCGTTGTACATGAGCCGGCCACAGAAGGTGTCAGCGCCGACCGAGGCCTGGGCGCTCTCGACAGAGCCATCGGCCTCGTGGGGCGTGCAACCCTGGCCGAGGCCCCTGGCCAGCTGGTCAGGCGCGCCGGCCTCGACGCAGCTGGGACGGTCGTCACAGACGCTCGGGTTGGCAGGGGTCTCGGTCGGCTGGATGCCGACGGCGTCCTGGTTACCCACGCTCAGATGGTAGCTGCTGGCTGCCGGCAGGAAGCCTGCCAGAGCTAGGATCAACGATAGTGCGATTGCGGTTCTCACCCAACGTACCTCCAGATCGCTAACGGGACGGATGACGAGGTCTCCCACGACCTCCGATGCCCAACCATCGACCTTGCGATATTTTAGCATTCCTGCGTCACGAACGCACGCTGCGGTCTCCGAAGCGGTCAAAAAGGACCCCTGCCTTGGCCCCCCATGGCGGAGGCGCCGTCCGACCCTGAGACCGCCGATGACCACCCGGGCCCCGGCCGGCTGGAGTTCACCGTCAAGGCGGCCATCGTCGGCATCGTCCTCGCCCTGCTCCTGGGCGCGGCCAACATGTACGTCGGCATGCGGGTCGGCCTGACCGTCTCGGCAAGCATCCCGGCGGCCGTCCTCTCGCTGGCCCTGCTTCGCGGGTTCAGGAACCGCACGATCCAGGAGAACAACATCGCCCAGACCATCGCCTCCAGCGCCGAGGCCCTGGCCGCCGGCGTCATCTTCACCATCCCTGCCCTGCTACCGGCCTTCCTGGATCAGTGGCAGGAGGTCCAGGTCGTCGACACGATCCTCATCGCCGCCGTCGGCGGCCTCTTGGGGGTCCTCTTCGCCGTGCCCCTACGCAAAGCCCTGATCGAGGACAAGGCGCTCCCCTACCCCGAGGGCGTGGCCTGCGCCGCGGTGCTGCGCGCCGGGCATGGCGGCCGGGGCGCCAAGCTCCTGATCGCCGGGGCCATCATCGGCGCCGTCTTCGCGTTCCTCCAGCTCGGCCTGGGGATCTTCCCCACCACCGCCGAGTGGG
>CAYXGD010000165.1:0-5022 GCA_964464425.1 uncultured Thermoplasmatales archaeon | reverse complement strand
GTCGAAGGCCTCGAAGTCGACGGCGATCAGGAAGTTGTACTCGATCGCGCACTCGACCGTGGCACCGACGGGTCCGCGGCGGAAGTCAGCCCACTCGGAGCTGCCACCGCTGGGCGGGTTGTTCGGGTCGCCGTCAGGCGCAGCGTCGGGGCCCTCGGCGCCCTCGCGCTCGAGGAAGTCGTACTCCATGCGGTCGTCCGTGACCGTGGCCTGGTCCTTGCACGGCTGGGTCATGGGGTCGTTGGCGCCCTCCGCCGGGTCGCCCGGGTAGGGCATACCCAGTCGCCGGGTGCCGTCGCGGTAGGCCCAGATGGCCTCATCCGCGAAGCCCTGCCGGTCGGGGTTCCAGGGATCGACCTGGAGGTGGACGGTGTAGAGCGGCTCCTTGGTGGTGACCTTGGTGCGCTCCTCACCGGGCGTGTCGGTGGGGTCGCCACCGCTGCCGGTGCACTCGCCGTCGGGACCGTCGTTGCAGTGGTTGTCGAAGTTCTCGTTCTGGTCCTCGTAGGTGCTGTTCTGCTCAGGCTGGCTGTCGCCCGTGCAGTCCGGGTTGTCGAACGTCTCGGACTTGCAGTTGGTCTCGTCGTTGGGACCGATACCGTCGTCCTCAGCGCGGTCGCGGTGGCGGTCCTGATCGAGGCCGCAGCCCACGGTCACGTAGAAGAACCCGAAGTCGTCGTTGGCGTGGCAGTTGGTCGGGTCGTCGCCATCGGCGTACTGAGCGATGTTCAGCGGGTAGACGAACTTGTCGATCATCCACCGGTGGTTGTTCGGGTCCGTGATGTAGAACGTACCCACGTACTCGAAGATGCAGCCACCGCAGTCGCCGTCCAGGGACATCAGGCTCTTGGTGAGGCCGATGTTGCCCAGGTTGCCGTTGGTGCCGGCGCCGGGGACGTCGTCGTCCGAGCCGCCCACACCGAAGGGGCCCTCGGGAGCGTCGGCGTCGGCGGGGTCGGCGTTGGCGTAGGTGACGTTCCCGGTGCTGTAGGGATCATCGGAGCCGATGGCGTGCACGAAGCCGTTGGGGATGTAACAGCCACCCCAGCGCTCTTGCATGCCGTCCCGGCTGATGAAGCCGTCACGGTCCGGGTTACCGCCCTCGTCCGCGCCGGTGCCGGCGCCGAGAGCGGTGCCGTTGTTCCGGTTGTTATCGGTCAAGTTCGCCTGGGTGATCGTCCGGTTCGGGTTGGCCCCGAGCGCCGCCTGGTTCCCCTCGCTGTCGGGGGTCGTAGGCGGGGTGACGTTCACCGCGACGGCGGACTTGTTGCCGAAGAGGAATTGATCATTGAACCAAAGGACCGCGTTGTCGAACGCGTTGCGGACCTGCTTGCACTTCTTAACCAGCCCGACCACAGCTGCGAACTGGTGGACTTGCTGGACCTCGTTGACTTCCTCGACGACGATCTCTACGAACACGGAGTGCTGCTGGATGGCCGGTAGGCCCTCAGCGGTCAGTCCAGTGTCCTTGTAGAGTTGCTGCTGCTGGATAGCCAGCGCAGACCCCGTCAAGGCAAGTACGAGGAACATCGCGAACAGTTTTCGACTATTCACCTTCTCTCACCTCCAATCCTTGCGTTTACTTGGACGCGGCCAAGCCGGCGCGCACTGCGCCGAGCCTCCAGGCGAACTCTAAGCCCGCCTCCGCGTGCCGTCGGAATCGGGGAGGTCTTGCTTATGCCTCCTTGTGTAACCTGAGTGGGGAACATGGGGACAGGCTCCTGGATCGCTCAGTACCCCTCGGCGTCGGCCCAGGTGTTCTCGAAGCCTGCCTTGAGGTCGCGGACGACGACCTCGTCGTCGGTCCACATGGCCATGTCGTCGCCTTGGAAGACGTGGCCATCGTCGGGCACGGGGTGCCAGACGAGCGCCACGCGGTCGTCGACGACGAGGATGGCTGCGCCGTGGCCCTCGCTGGGCCGGACGCGGACCTCGCAGGACTCGGAGAGCTCCTTGAGAGCCGACTCGTTGTTCTCGACCGGGAACATCAGCCGAAGCGCCACGCCGGCTTCCTCGAGGTCCTCGAGGATCGGGCTGTGGTACTGGAACCGCTTGGCAGCGGCCGATGTCCCGACGTGGAAGACCTCGGTCTCGGCGTCGCCGAGCATCTCCTCGACCTTCGTGGTCACGTTCTTGCGACCCTTGAACACCTGGAAGGTGCCGGTCGTGGTGGTCTCCCGGCCGCCGCTGGGCACGAGCTCCTCGCGGGCCAGCACGCGGTCCTTGGCGATCTTGTCGAGCTTGTCCTTGTACTCGGACTCGAACCGGGCGAGGTACTCCTCGAAGGGTACCGCGAGGTACTTCTTCGGTCGCTCGGGGATGACCTCGGCCAGGCGCTTGCTGTGGAGATCGTCCAAGACCTGGTAGATCTTGGTCCGGGGCACGCGGGAGAGGCTTGCGACCTCTCGGGCGGTGCCGCCGCTGAGCTCCAGCAAGGCCAGGTAGGCCCGAGCTTCGTACTCGGTGAGCCCGTAGTCCTGGATCTTCTGCATGTGTTCTTGCTTGATGGCCATGCGCTACACACCTCGTCTACCCAGCCTGGCCGCCGCGCTGGCGCACCGCCCTGCCCGCAGGGGCAAGCGCGGCTGGCCGTCGGGTGGGTCAGCTGGTGGGGGATCTTGCGGCGGGGATGCCGCGGGGTCGCGGTCGGTGGTGGGGACCGGCCGGTCGTCCGGCGGGTCGTCGACCGTCTGGCGGTCGGTGCCCGAAGCCGGTGGTGGTGACCGCGCTGGCTGGGCACGGTCGGCCTCGGGTCGATCGGCAACGTTGGCCCCATGGGGGCCGGATCTGCGGGTTCGGCTAGCGCAGATGTGAGCGCCCGACGCGGGGTCGGACGCGGTGTCAGGGCTCGGACGCTGGCTGGCGCTCGAGCCGGTGACCGTGAAGGATGGGCCCTGGGCACGGGCCGCGGGGCTGCGGCCGGGCAGGACCTCGGTGATGATGGAGCCGCCTCGCTCACGGAGGCGCTCGAGATGGGATAGGAACGCGCGGGCGCGGGAGAAGGGGATCATGAGGATCCGCCTCCGTCGCCGCTGGACCCGGAGCTGTCCTGGGGATCGTCGACCTGGTTGGTCCCGGGCGCCGGGATGCTGTCGGGCTTGCCACCGACGAAGAGGTCGACGTTGTACTCGCCGTGGTGGTGGTCGCCTGGATCAGCACCGGGGTCGTGCTGACCGTACGGTTCGCGCGGGTTCTCGTCGTTGGTGTTGTTGTGCTCGACGGACCCGCCGTCGTGCAGGAACTTGCACGTGTCGACCGTCGTGATGAAGTTGTACTCCCGGTTGATCGTCTTGTCTTCCCGGGGGCTGCCCACCTGGACCACGTAGACGTGGACCTTGCGTTGCTGTGGGCCCTCCTGGGAGTTGGTCCCGGTCTGCTCGATCGAGTACTCGCCCTGGACCGTCTTGAGCGCGTAGTACTCCTTGACCACCCAGGTGATATCCTTGGAGTAGTGGGGGTTGTTGGGGTCCTCGAGGTGCCACTCGTTCCCGGTCTCGTAGAGGACCTCCTCCTCGGTGGGGTCGAACGGTCTGACCCCTGTGTGGTTGTCCGTCCCGTCGGCCCCGGCCGAGTTGAAGTGCTCCATGACGTACATGTAGGTGTCACCGTCGCCGTCGACCGGACGGGCGAACAGGTTGACGCCGTTGAACCAGGTCACGCGCTGGCTGAGGATCCCGGTGATGCCAGCGAAGCACTCGCTCTCGGTTGCGGCCGCCGAGAGGTAGGTGGTGTGGCCCGTGGTGATGATGTCACCGTCGGTGTGCGCTGTGGACAGCGCTGTGCCCACGAGAGCGAGGGTCAGGGCTACCGCTAGGGCGATGGCGGGTAGCTTGCCTCGATCGCGGGCGGGCATGGGTACCACTCGTTGGGATGGGACGGTCGTGGGCTAGTCGAGGGCAGCCTGGGCCTGGTGGGCCGGTGGGCTGCTGGCGTAGGCCCCGTTGACGGTCAGGGAGCGCGAGCGCACCAGAGCCATGCGGCAAAGGGCGTTGGCGATCCCGCGGGGGGCCCGGTCGGTGGCGTCGTTCGGTTGCGTGGGCGTACACCTCTCGGTAGCCCGGCGGCTAGCCGGACGGTTCGAGGCGTCATCTTGGGGGGCCTTGGTGTTCGATGTGTCACGCGTGGTGGCGGACATGGGTCACCCTCCTCGTCCAGCGTCGCGTTCAAGCAACGGGGGCGACAGGTTCCGCCTCGGTGGGAACCTGGCCCTCCAGGGCCTGCGCGGCGTTCAGGGTCAGCTCCACGGTGGCCTCGAACGAGGCGACCATAGCCTGGTCGTCGGTCCAGAGGGCGACGTCCTCACCCTGGAAGAGGTGGGTGTCGTCGGGGACCGCGTGGATCAAGAAGGCCTCCTGGCCGTCGACGATGACCAGGCAGTGCCCGCTCTTGGCCTGCGGGTACTCCAGGATCCGACCGAACTCGGTGAGGGCCTCGACGGCCTGTCCGTTGGCCTCGGTCACGGGACCGATGGCGGTGAACAGGACGCCCTTGTCCTGGGCCTGCTCGAGGGCCGGGGTGAAGTAGTCCAGGCGGTGGAGCGACATCTCCGAGCCGAGGACCAGGATGGACTCCTCGGCGCGCTCGATCAGGCCCATGAGCTTCTCGGTCACGTTGGACCGGGAGCGGACCATGACGAACTGGCCGGGCTCCTGGAGCTCGGCGGTCCCCTTGGGCATGAACTCGGCGGCGACCTCCTCCTTCTTGGAGGCCAGCTGCTCGGCTTCACGCTGCAGGTCGCGCTCCAGCTGGTTCATGTAGTTGATGAACGGCTGGGCGACGAACCGCTTGGGGCGCTCGGGGATGACCCGGACCAGCTTCTTGGTCTCGAGCCCCTCGAGGGCCTGGTAGATCTTCGTACGCGGGACGCGGGAGAGGCGGGCGACCTTGCTGGCGGTGGCGACCTCGAGATCGAGAAGGGCGAGGTAGGCACGCGCCTCGTACTCGGTCAACCCGTACTCCTGAACCTTGGCGAGACGTTCCTTGTTGATAGCCATGGGCGTCTTCCCTCCGCCTGGCCCAGCG
>CAYXGD010000164.1:0-5062 GCA_964464425.1 uncultured Thermoplasmatales archaeon | reverse complement strand
AGCCCGACCTCATCGTCGCGCAGGACACCTGCCAGGTCTGCGCTGCCGGCCCGGCTGACGTCCAGGCCGCGCTGATGCGCATCGAACCGGCCGACCGGCCCGAGATCGTCACGCTCCACGCCCACGGGCTGGAGAGCGTCCTCGAGGACATGCTCACCCTGGGCCGGGCCGCTGGGGCAGCAGAGACCGCCCGCGGGCTGGTCGAAGGTCTACGCACCCGGATCGAGCACGTACGAGACCTGGCCGCCCAGGCCGACCACCGGCCTCGCGTGCTCGTGCTCGACTGGCTGGACCCGCCCATGGTCGCTGGCCACTGGGTCCCCGAGATGATCGAGATCGCCGGCGGCCAGCCCCTGCTGGTCGAACCGGGCGAGCCCTCCCGCTACGTCGACTGGGCCGACATCGTCGAGAGCGACCCCGAGGTCATCGTCCTGGCCCCCTGTGGCTTCGACGTCGCCAAGGCACGCGACGAAGCTCCGGTGCTCACCGAGCAGGACGGCTGGGAGGACATGGCGGCCGTGGCAGAGGATCGCGTCCACCTGGCCGACGCCGACCGGTTCTTCTCCCGGCCGGGCCCCAGCATCGTCGACGCCCTGGAGATGCTGGCCGTGGCCATCCATCCGGACCGCTTCGCCTCCAGGCTGGCCGCCCAGGCCGACCGCCTGGCCGACCTAGCCTGACCCGCGCCGGCCATCGGATCGGGGGACCCTGCGGCCATGGTCCCTAGATACCTTCGTTCCCCTGAGAGAGTCCTTTTATGCCAGGCGCCAGAACCTTGGACCAGTGGCTGACCGGATCGACCTCCACGTGCACTCCTGCTACTCCCGCTTCGACGGGATGATGTCCCCACGGGCCATCGTCAACCTGGCCGAGGAGCTCGGCTACCAGGCCGTCGCTGTGACCGACCACTACACCTACGACGGTGCGCTCCGCGGCACCCTGGCCACCCAGCGCCTGGCCACCGACAGAGACCTCACAGCCTACACCGGCCTCGAGTACCACGTCACCGAAGGCGACGACACCGGACACGTGCTCGTCTACTTCGACCACGTCGACCAGGTCCCCGAGCGCGGGCTGACCCTGGACGAGCTCCTGGACCACACCCGGGAGCACGGCCTGACGGTGATCCACCCGCACCCGTACGGCTTCGCCGGCATCCAGAGCCTCGAGCTGATGCGGGCAGCCGACCACGTCGAGCTCAACGGGTCCTACGGCACCGGCGAGGTCAACGAGCGCCTGCTCCGGACCGCCCGGGAACACGGCTTCGAGGGTAAGCTCGTGGCCAACTCCGATGCCCACGCCCGCGGCCAGATGGGCGCGGCGTACACCGAGGTCACCCAGCTCGAGGACCACCTCACCGACACGCTGGCTCACCTGGATCACGCGGCCATCGGCCAACCCAAGCGCTCCTGGGGCCGGGCCGCCAAGATCGCACGGGCCATCGCCCAACCGGTCGGCCTGGTGATGAACGGCGTCCAGCGCCTGGTCACCCGCAAGGCCCTGGCCGCTGTCGATGCCGCCTACGACGAGCTCATCGCCGGGACCTCCAACCCGTCCACCGCGTCGTCGACCCAGGGCTGAGCCCACCCCGCGCGCTTGGCACACCGGCCTTAAACCTCAGCGGTGCCTTGGCCGCGCGTGGCCGGCCGAACCTCGACCGACCCGTCCACCACCGCCCACGGGATCCCCGCACGCGTCCTTCCGACCACGGTGCTCGTCCTGCTCACCGGCACCGCTGTCTACTTCGCCGGCTCCGCGACGGCTCCGGCCATCGTCGACGCCTGGGGGTTGGGGCCCCAGGGTGGGGCCGCGCTGACCTGGAGCGTGCAGGCCGGCTTCATCGTCGGCACGGTCACCGTGGCGGTCACGGGCCTGGCCGACCGGTTCCGAGCCCAGCGCTCGATCACCGCGCTGCTCGTCCTGGCTGCCGTGGCCAACGCTGGGCTGGTCCTGGTCGAAGGCTCGCTGATCTCCGGCATCGGGCTCCGGTTCGCTGTCGGCCTGCTGGCCGGCCCCGTCTACCCCTTGGGCATGCGCCTGCTAGCGACGTGGTACGACCACCTCGGCTGGGAGCTGGGCGTGCTGCTGGGCGCCTACACGCTGGGCGCCGGGACCGGCGCGGTCCTCCGGGCCTTCGCGCTGCCCTGGGAAGAGGCCATCCTCGGCGCCTCAGCCATAGCCGTCGTCGGCGCCCTGCTCGCCGCGACCCTGCTGCGAGAGGGCCCGCTCCTGCCCCCACCGGCCAAGGGCTTGGACCTCTCGGTCGTTCCCCGGTCGTTCGAGGTGCCGGCCTTCCGGGCCAGCAGCTTGGCCTACTTCGGCCACATGTGGGAGCTCTTCGCGCTCTGGGGCCTCCTGCCGTTCTGGCTGGCCGAGGCTGGCCTGGGACCGAGCACGGTGATCCTGCTGCTGGCCGGCGTCTTCGTCGCCGGGGCGATCGGCTGCGTCCTGACCGGCGCGGCCTCGCGCCGCTGGGGGTCGGCGACCAGCGCCCGGGTCGCACTGGTGACCAGCGGCCTGATCGCCCTGGCCTCGCCCTTCCTCTTCGACGCTCCGTTCTGGCTGACCGCACCGGTGGTCCTGGTTTGGGGGGCCGCGGTCGTGGCCGACAGCCCCATGTTCAGCGCCATCTCGGCCAGGGCGGCCCCCCGGGATGCCGTCGGGAGCGCGCTGACCGTCCAGAACAGCATCGGCTTCGCCATCACGATCGTCTCCATCGCCTTGGTCCCCGAGGTGGCCGGCTGGCTGGGGTGGCGATGGGCCCTGGTGATCCTGGCGCCTGGCCCCCTGCTCGCGCTCGGGCCTGTGGGCCAGTTGATCGAGGGGGAAAGGGGTGATCGGGAGGGAGACCCGGACGCCGGGTCGACCCGGTAGGCCGACCCGGCCCGGGGCAAGCGCGGCGCCCGGTCAGGCCTTGGTGCGCCACCCCCGAAGGGCCACAGCACCCAGACCCAGCAGGGCCATCACGACGATGGCGCCCGGCAGGGGGGCGGGCGCGTCGGGGTCCTCGGGCGGCTGCGGGGTGCCCTGGCTCCCGGGGTAGGGACCGAGCCCGCCCCCGCTACCGCGGTAGGCGGCATCCTGGCCGCCGGTGGCTTGCACGCCCTGCGGAGGGCTGGCAGCGTCGCCGTCGCCCATGGCTGGGGCGCTGGCGGTGTCCTCCATGGCCACGCCGCTGGTCGCCCGGCCCTGCTCGGCGTACGCGTAGCAGCACCCGCCCCACCGGGGCTGGCCCGGCGTGAGCTCGAGGGTCAGGGTCCGGGTCTCGCCGCTGGCCAGCTCGGCGTTGGCGACCTGCTGGAAGTAGCCCTCGACCCACACGTTGATCGTGTAGTAGCCGGCCCGGACGTCGATCGTGTACGAGCCGTCCTCGTCGGTCTCGGCCTGGCCCCAGCTGCCGGTCTCCTCGTTCCAGAAGGAGATCTGTGCGCCGGCGATCCCCTCTTGGCTGGTCGTGTTGATGATCCAGCCTTGGAAGGTAGCGTCCGGAGCCGGGGCGCGCTTGAGCTCCAGGTCGAAGGTGCTGGCCTGGCCGTCCTGGCCGACGAAGCTCATCGAGCGGCTCAGGTAGCCGTGCTCGCGCTCCTGCTGGTCACAGGGCGCCGGCATGCTGGTGCTCACCGCGCGGTCGCCGCCACCGCCAGCAGCGGGCTCCTCGGCGAGCATCTCACGCTCCCCGCACGGGATCCAGTAGTACCGCTCGGCGTGGACGGTCAGCAGGGTGTAACCGGGCTTGGTGGCCAGCTCGAAGGTGCCGTCGGCGCCGGTCCGGGTGTTGTTCCAGTGGCCCCAGCGCTGGTTGTTGACGTTCACGTAGGCATCCTCGATCGGCTGGCCGCTCTCGGCATCGACGATCGTCCCGCGCACGGTCACCGTGTTGCCAGGCACGGGCTGGAGCATCAGGTCGACCTGGCGCGTCTGGCCGGCCTGCAGGCTTAGCGAGGTCCCCTTCTCCAGGTGGTCCTGGGCGGAGGCCTGGAGCCGGTAGTCCCCGGGAGCCACCTGCACCTCGAAGGTCCCGTCCTCACCGAGCTGCTGGGAGTCGTAGGAGGCGTACCGGGGCTGGTAGCTGATGTAGAAAGGCCCCTCCTGGCGCTCTGGCTCGGCGATAGCCCCCTCGGTGGCCTCGGCGTAGCAGACATCACCGTCGCAACGCTCCTGGTACTCCCGGTGGATCGACACCCAGCCGTGGTGCAGCGGGCTGCCGTCGGCAGACGTCACGGTACCGGTCACGGTGGCGCCCTCGGCGTCGCTAGCGCGCATGGCCAGGTCGACGCTGGTGGCCTCCCGGATCTCGCCGGAGGCCCAGACCTCCATGTAGCCGGGCTCGTCGACGGCCAGGTGGACCCAGCCGGGCCGGACCTCGACCTGGAAGGTCCCGTTCTCGTCGGTGGTGACCTCTTGGGAGCTCTCGCCTTGGTCGGGCGGACGGACGTACTTGACGTCGCCGTCGGGCTCGGTCGCCGGGGCCTCCTCCTCGTAGACGTTGCCGACGATGATGGTGACGTCCCCCAGAGGCTCGTCGGTGGCCTGGTCGTAGAGGGACCCGGTCAGGGTGACGGTCTGCTGGCCGTCGGCGGTCTGGGCGGCACCCGGCAGGGCCGGGAGGCCGGCGGTGGTCAGGCTCAGGACGACGATGGCGATGAGCCAGGGCGCCCTGGACATCCGTGCGTCGGTGTGGGACATGGTTGCCTCAGGCCTTCGTTGGGTCGGCCAGGGTCTTCAAGAGGCACTATCTGTTCGGAGGGGACCGAACGGGCCTCTCGGCGAGGTGTTGGCCGCCACGAGGGCGCTGGGCCGCTTCTCGCGGCTCGCCTATGTCAACCTATCGGAGAGTGCCGCGGGTGAGAACCTGCGATCGGCGCGGGCCTATAGCCTAGCTCTTCTCGAGGTACCCGCCGATCTTCTCCTCGAACTCGGGGAAGTACTTGGAGATGACCGTCACGTCGAACCGGTCGAGGATCTGCTCCTTGGGCTCCCGGTCGAGCAGGAACTCGAAGGCGCCGTGGATGGTCTGGGCAGGCTCGACCTTCCCCTCGGTGAGCTGCTCGTAGGTCCCCCG
>CAYXGD010000163.1:0-5066 GCA_964464425.1 uncultured Thermoplasmatales archaeon | reverse complement strand
TGGCCGGTGCCACGCTCGAGATGGGCGACGAGACCGTCGAGCTCGACGGCACCGAGCCCGGGATCCTCGAAGCCTTGGATCAGGCCTTGACCGAGCTGGACCCGGATGTCCTGCTCACCCCCGACGGCGACCGGTTCCTGATCCGTTACCTCCACCACCGCGCCGACCAAGCCGGTGTACCCCTTCGCCTGGGCCGGGCCCGGGACCCGCCAGCTCCCCTACGCAAGGAACGCTCCTACCACACCTATGGCAAGATCGCCTACCAGCCCAGGGTCGAGGTCCTCCACGGCCGGTTGCACATCGACAATGGGGCCAGCTTCTTCTTCCAGGAGGCCGGGTTCTGGGGCCTGGTCGACCTCTCCCGGATCACCAGCACGCCCCTCCAGGAGCTAGCCCGGGTCGGCGCCGGCACCGCTGTCACCGCCATCCAGATCGACCGGGCCAAGCGCGAGGGCCGTGTGGTCCCTTGGAAGAAGAACCGCGTCGAGGATCCCAAGACCGAGCACGATCTGGTCAAGGCCGACCGAGGAGGGTTCATCTTCGACCCCAAGGTCGGCCTCTTCGACGACGTCGTCGAGCTGGACTTCGCCAGCATGTACCCCAGCATCATGGTCACCCGCAACGTCAGCCCTGAGACGATCTTGTGCCCCTGCTGCGATCCCGACGACGAGGCCGTCACCCGGGTCCCACAGATCGGCTACCACACCTGCACCCGGTCGGGCTTCATCGGCCGGGCCCTGGCGCCCCTGATCGAGCGCCGGGAGACCTACAAGCGCTGGCGGCACGAACATCCTGAGGGTAGGGAGCGCTACCAGGCCGCCGTGGACGCCATCAAGTGGCTGGCCGTGTGCAGCTTCGGGTACCAAGGCTACCGCAACGCCCGGTTCGGCCGGATCGAGTGCCACGAGGCCATCTGCGCCTGGGGCCGCGAGATCCTGCTCACGTGCGCCGAGATCGCCCGGGAGGAGGGCTTCGAGGTCATCCACGGCATCGTCGACAGCCTCTGGCTCCAACGCACCGACCCCTGGGCCGACCCCGAGGTCCTGGCCCGGCGCGCCACCGAGGAGCTTGGCATCCCGCTGGAGCTCGAAGGCACGTACGACTGGATCGTCTTCCTACCTACCCGAGCCTACGCCCGAGGCGCTACCCCGGGCACCCGTCGCGAGGACAGGGGCTTGGAGGCCGCCGGCGCGCTCAACCGGTTCTACGGGTGCTTCAGCCGGCCACCGGAGGCACCGTCGCGCAGCCAGGCCGGCCAGGACGTCGACCACCTGGACCGCGGCCGCGTCAAGGTTCGCGGCGTCGAGCTGCGCCAGGCCAGCGCTCCCGGCGTGGTCGTCGCCGCGCAGGAGGCCCTGCTGCTCCAACTGGCCAAGGCTCAGGATGCCGAGGCCTTCCGCGGCCGCCTCCCTGGGGCCCTGGAGGCCGTGCGCCCCATCGTGGACCAGCTCGACGCCGGCGAGATCCCGCCGGAGGACCTGGTCATCACGAAACGGGTCAGCCAACCGGTGGAACGCTACACGGTGATGAACGACACCCACGCCGCCCTGCGCGTCCTCGACGATGCGGGCATCCAGGTCCCGCCCGGCGACCACGTCCGCTACATCGTCCAGGATCGCACCAGCCGCGTGCCAGACCAGCGCCTTGCCGAGGTACGCCTGGACCCGGCCCCCGACGGGTACGACGTGGCCTTCTACCGGGAGCTCGTCCTACGCGCCCTCGAGAGCCTGCTGTTGCCCATAGGTTGGGACCAGGACCGTCTGGACCGGTTCTTCCAGCGCCAGCGGGAGGCCCGGTTGACGGCGTTCACGTGAGGCGGGATCAGCGTGGCCGTTCGAGACGCCTGACAGAGCCTTCGATGCGCCTGCCAGAAGCAAGGTCCTTGAGGGCCCACACAGGCCCGTGCCGATGGCACGCCACGGCGCGTTCGTCGGTTGGGTGATCCTGGCCGTAGGCCTCGTGCTGCTACCGGCCGCCGTGATCGCTCAGGATGGGAACAGCACCGGTCCGGCCACCGGGGACGAGACCAACGGAACCTCCGGGAACCAGACCGACGAGGGTAGCGGGAACCAGAGCAGCCAGGACGGCGGCAACGCGTCAGCCGACGGCGACCAGAGCGCCGGCGGGAACGGTTCCGGCGTCGGGGGCGGAGCTGCCGGCATGCCCACCGGACAGCCGAGCAACGACAGCGCCAGCTTCACCCAGGGTGGGGCCGACGGGGATCCCACCGAGGAGGCCTACACGATCTGGGGCGCGCTCGTGGCCGCCCTCGGCGGCCTCACCGCTGCCGCGTTCCGGGTCTAGGCGGGCCGCCGCGCCGCCCGTGCGGGTCAGGAGAAATCATCCAGGGTCTTGCGCTCCTTGGGCGGCGGCACGTCCAGGAGCTCCATCAGGCGCTGGGCGTTCTTGGCCGCCTTGCCGCCGACGTGGTTGTTGAAGAAGACGAAGACGACCTCGGCGTCGGCCGCTTCGACCCGCTCGGCAAGAGAGGCGAGCTCGTCCTCCTGGTAGAGGTGGTCGTACCGGGCCGAGCCGTGCACGCCCGGCGGGTCCTTCTCGAACCAGGTGTCCCGGTTGCGGCCATGGAACCGGAAGTAGGCCGCGTCGGCCGGCAGGGCCCGGGTGATGGTGCTGGCCGGGCTGTCGGTGGCCGCCACGGCCCCGCCCCCAGGCTCGACGAGCGCTCGCAGAGCCTCGTGGTGCCGGTCCTCGTTGAACCCGGCGTGCCTCACCTCGACGAACAGGGGCGCCGGCGGGTCGCTCTCCAGCACCTGGCGGATCCCAGGGAGGACCTGGTCGGGTTCGGCCGTGTGGCTGAACTGGTAGAGCACGCCCGAGAGCCGGCCAACCTCGGCCATGGGGGCCAGGGCCTCGTGGAACCGCTCGGCCTCGTCCCGGGCCCGGGCGGCCTCGTGATCCGGGATCAGCTCGTGGGTGATCTCCCTGGGAGCCTTGTAGATCACGTCGGTCACCCCGCTGGTCTCCACCCGGCCGGCCGTGCTGGCCACCTCGCTGGTGCTCGGGAAGTGGTAGTGGGTGCTGTTGACCTCCACCGTCGGGAACCGCTCGCCGTAGAACGAGAGCCAGCGCTGCCGGGAGAGCGCCTTCGGGTAGAAGGGCCCCACCCAGTCGTCGTAGGCCCAGCCGCTGGTACCGACGAGGATGCGCTTCACGACCCCTGGCACGGCCACCCTCCGTCAAAGGTTTACGCCCAAGGCCCGTGCCCGGGATGTGGCCCTGGACGAGATCGACCACGCCCTGATCCAGGCCGTGCTCGAGGACGCTGACCGGTCGCTGCGCGAGCTGGCCGAGGTCGCCGGGGTGACCGCGCCCACCGTGGCCAGCCGTCTCGAACGCCTGGAGGACCTGGGCCTCGTCGGCGCCACCCGGCGCGAGGTCGACCTGGCCCAGCTTGGCACGCTCGCCCTGCTCCAGGCCGAGCCGGCAGCCGCCGAAGGCCTGGCCGACGACGACCGGGTCCACCAAGCCTGGACGACCGAGACCGGCGGGGTGGTCGCCCTGGCCCTGTTCGCCGACCTCCCTGACCTGCGCACCTTCGAGACCGAGCACCCGGAGGTCGAGACCACCGTCCTGGACCAGCGACCGGTGGCCCGGGCGCCCCGGGTCCCAGAGGGGAGGGCGAGGATCCCGTGCGCTGAATGCGGCAAGATCATCCGGGACGACGGCATCGGCCTCAAGCTCGGGGATCGGAACTACGTGGTCTGCTGCCCCTCGTGCCAGAAGCTGTTGGAGCAACGCTACGAACGGCACGAGCTCGGCGCGTGACCAGGGCTAGTCGCTCTTGAAATCGAGCCGCACCGGGTCGGCGGCCTCGAACCCGCAGCTCTCGCACTTGATGAAGAAGCCGACGTCGGTCTCCTCGAGCTCCACGGTTTCCCCACAGTGCGGGCACTCCCGGGGGACCTTGGGCTCCTCGACCTCCTCGGGGCGCGCCATCGAACCCCCGTTGGGGCTCCAACCTTATGGACCCTGCGCAAGCGGCTGGTAGCGCTGCTGGCAGGCGGGGGGCACCGCCAAGCTGCCGGACCGGAGCTCGGGCGCCGGGAGCCCGGCCTCCTCGAACGACCGTTCGAGGGCTGCCTGGAGGGACGTGGCGTCCTCGGGGACCTGCCAGAGCTGGACCGTGACCCGGTCCAGCGCGTCGACGGTGATCGTCCGTGCCATGCGCGTACCAGGCGGGGTACCGGTGCTCCTCCGAGGGAGATCGAGCTCGAAGGTCCAGTCACCGTTGGTCAACCGGGCGTGGCCGACGTCCAGAGCCGTCTGGGTGGTGTTCGGGAGCGGCGGGTCGCCCAGGAGGCCATCGGTGGCCAGCGGGCCCTCGAGCACGACCGTGTGACGAGCCAGGCTCGGGCCATCGGGCGGGCCGTGGGTGGGGGTGCTGCGGGCCTCCATGAACCGCTCCAGCCAGGCCTCCCGCTGGTCCCGGTCGGCGTCGGTGACGCTCCCGGTGACCGTCATGAACGGTCCGCGAACCTCGTCGATGGCCGCATCCACAGGGAGCGTGGCCGTCAGGCCGCGATCCGGCGTGAGGACGAACCGGCCCAGTGCCCAGACCGAGAGCTCCCCGGGCTCTGGATCGGCCACGAGCCCCGAGGCCCAGACGATCCGCGTGAGGGTGTAGTTGCGGTGCCCGACCTCCTGGTCCCAAGCCTTGCTCTGGAACGGGAGCCCTGGCTCCGGGTCGTGCTGCTCGAAGCGCCACCCGTCGACCGGGTCGGCCATCGGCACCGCCTGGTAGAGACCCACCTGGTGCCAGGCGATGGGGAGGACGTTCTGGGCCTCGCACGCGGGCGCCTCCTGGGTGGCCACGCACCCAGCCATGGCTGCCGCCAGGGCGAGCAGGAGCATGAGCCCTGCCGGCCAGGAGGACGTCATCGGGCAGCCGGTTACCGCCACGGGGCCTCAAGCCTGGCGCGTCACGACCAGGGGTGACGGGTCCAGGCGCCACGGCATCGCTCGATGCGGGCCGGGCTGCCCCCCTGGAAGCCTTCGCATAACCTCTTTAACAGCCCCCTCCTTAGGCGGGCCGATGTACGACGCCG
>CAYXGD010000162.1:0-5071 GCA_964464425.1 uncultured Thermoplasmatales archaeon | reverse complement strand
CGTTGGCCGACCAGCCGCTGGTGTCGATCACGTAGCCCTCGTGGTCGTTGGTCTCGTCGACGCCGCCGTGCAGGCCCGTGTTGCCGTACCAGAGGACCTTGTCGCCGACGCTGGGCGATCCGGCCTGGGCCGTGGGCCCCCCGAAGTGCCGGACGGCCGGGTGGACGTTGGTGCGGTCGGTCGGCGAGATGGCCACCAGGGCGAAGTCGTTGCCCCGGCAGGCTGCATCGCTGGACTCGCCGACGGCCTGCATGGTGTGCCACGAGGAGTAGACCAGGAGGCCGGGCGCGGTGGCCCCGCTGATCTTGACCTCGCTACCCAGGGGCACCGGCTCGTTGTCGGGATCGCAGCCGTCCACGTTGTCGCTGGGCCCCTCGGCCACGCAGTGGGCCGCGACGCCGAGCATCAGCGTCCGGTTGTCCGGGGTCCGGAAGAGGAAGTTGGAGGTGCACTGGCGACCATCCGAGATCATCTGGACGCCGGGACGCACGCTGGCCTCGCCGACCGGCGGCCACGAGGGCGACGCCTCGGGCTGGCCGGTGTCGTTGTCGGGTTCGGTCCCGTTGCTCCCGTTGCTCCGGTTGCCCGGCGTCTGGCTCTGGTTCCCGGAGGACGCGTTGCCTGACCCCTGGTCGTCCGACGCGTTGCCCGAGCGGTTCTCCTCCTCGGGGGTCGCGTTTTGACCCTCGAGGCTGTCGTCATCGCCGGAGGTGGGATCGGCGGCATCCAGGCAGCCGGCGCTCACGACGGCAGCGACGGCCAGCAACGCGAGGAGCGTCCGGGCTCGCACAACCCCTGGTGTCCCCGTCGACCCTTTAAAACCCTGTGGTCAGATCATGCAACACGGCGGCCTGGAGGGACGCTGTTGGCCTCCAGCCACGAACATGTGCGGCCACGAACACCTATGGTCCGAAGGGCCGCTAGACGCGATGCGATGGGCGGTCTACGCCTCACGCAGCTGGATCCCGGGGAGATCCCCGCCGTGGAGCGTCTCCACGCCGAGAGCTTCGGCTGCGACCAGATGACCCGCTGGCAGCCCGGCCAGCTGGAACGCCACCTGGAGATCTTCCCCGAGGGCCAGCTCGTCGTCCGGCTCGACGGCGGGGTCGTTGCCACGGCCTCGAGCCTCCGGGTCCCGGTGGACGACGCGCTGTCCCAGCACACCTGGATGGGTCTGACCGGTGGCGGCGACCTGCTCGGCCACGACCCCGAGGGTGGCTGCCTCTACGGGATGGAGATCATGGTGGCACCCGAGGCCCGGGGCCTTGGGATCTCAGGGTTGCTCTACCGGGCCCGCAAGGTCATCGCCCGACGTCTGGACCTATGGGGTATCGCCGTGGGCGGCCGGTTGGCCGGGTACGCCCAGGCCTTCCGGGACGGCGGCTTGGAGGCCTCGGCCTACGTCCGCGAGGTCGCCCGGGGCAAGCGCACCGACCCGGTGCTCACGCCCCAGTTGGCCCAGGGGTTCACCCCGGTGGCCGTGCTGCCCAACTACCTGCGCGACCCCCCGGCCCTGGACCACGCCGCGTTGATGGTCTGGACCTGCCGGTCAGGCGATCAGATCCAGCTCCCCTCTCGCCTGGGCTACAAGGCACCCGAGCATCTGGGTCCCTGACATGGTCACTCGGATCCGTCGGCCTCGTCGTCCTCCTCAGAGGCCTCCGGTTCCAGCGGTTCGGCGATCAGTTGGAGCACCCGCCGCCGGGTCACGTCGGTGGCCGTCAGCCGCCAACCCCCGATCTCCAGGGTCTCGCCTCGGGCCGGCACCCGGCCCAGCTCGGCCACCATCAGGCCGCTGACGGTGGAGACGTCGGGCTCCTGGCTGGTCAACCCAAGCTCCCCCTCCAGATCGTGCAGGGCGGCGTCCCCCCGGACCAACAGCCGGCCGTCGGGTAGGCGGACGGCGTCGGGGGTCTCCTCGTTGAACGTGTCCTCGATCTCGCCGACCAGCTCCTCGAGGAGGTCCTCGGTGGTCACGATGCCCTCGGTCCCGCCGTGCTCGTCGGCGACCACGGCCAGCTTGTTCCTGGCGTCCAGCAGCGTGAGCAGCGCCTGGTCCAGGTGCGTGGTCTCTGGCACGACCACCGGCGGATGGGCGATCTGCTCGAGGACCTGGCTGGCGGTCTCCTCCTCGTCCAGGAAGGCCAGGTCCTTGAGGTGGACGACGCCGACGACCCGGTCGATGCTGCCGCGGACCACCGGGAACCGCGCGAACCCCGACCGGCGAGCCCGGTCCAGGTTCTCCTCCAGGGGTGCCTCGAGGTCCAGGGCGACCACCTGGGTCCGATGGGTCATCACCTGGCGCACGGTCAGCCGGCGCAGCCAGAAGACGTTGGAGAGGACCTCGCGGGCCAGACGCGAGGAGACCTGACCCGGGCCGACGCGGGAGATCAGGCTTTCGATCTCCTCCTCGGTGTGGGCCATCTCGGTCGGGCTTGGCTGCTGGATGCCGACCATCCGGAGCAGCAGGAGCGCGGCCCCGTTGAGGACCTTCATGAAGGGCCAGGAGAGGTAGTAGAAGAACACCATCCCCCAGGAGGTCGACCGGGTCGTCTGGACGGGGTAACGGATGGCCATGCTCTTGGGCGCCAGCTCGCCGACGACCACGTGCAGGAACGTGATGATGCTGAACGCCACCGCGAAGCTGATCGAGTGGATGACCGTGGGGCTGGTGACCCCGAAGGACGCCAGCGGGATCTCGATCAGCTCGGCCAGGGCCGGCTCCCCGATCCACCCCAGGCCCAGGCTGGCCACGGTGATCCCGAGCTGGCAGACGCTGAGGTAGGCGTCCAGGTTGTCCACCAGGATCTGGGCCACCCCTGCCCGAGGGTCGCCCCGCTCGCGCATGGCCTCGACCTGGGTGGGTCGGATCTTGACCATGGCGAACTCGGCGGCCACGAAGAACCCGTTGAGGAAGACCAGGAACGCGGCCAGCGCGAGCTCGAAGTAGTCGAAGGCCGTCAGGGCCACGCAGCCCAGTACCGGGGCGCGTTCAAGACGGTTTCGTTCGGCGGCCAAGCGACCTGGCGTCCCCGCCTGGGGCTGCGGCTAGACGAAAGCCTCAAGCTTAGCGTCCCTGTGCTCCTTCCCATGGACACCGGCGACGACCCTCGGTTCAAGGTCCTCGAGAAGGCTCTCTCCGAGCTCAAGGTGTCCATGCAACAGGGCCGGATCAAGGCCCAGTTCCCCCGCAAGAACGCGGCAGACGCCGTCGAGCGGGGCCAAAGCGCCCTCAAGGCCCTCCAGTACTCCTACGCCGAGCCCGAGCAGATCGTCCAGATGCCGGCGTTCAACGAGCTCATGGAGGCCGCCGACGTCGTCGAGACGCTCCTCGGCGGGCCCGGGTTCGAGGACGAGATCGACGAGGACCCCCTGGCCGTGGCCGAGGCCGCCTGGACGATCTCCACGATCCGGTCCCTGAAGGACCGGCTCTACCTGACCGGCTCCGGGCTCGAGCTCGGCGTGGATGCCATGGCAGGCCGCGTCGTGGCCGTCCGCGAGCACCCGAAAAGCGACGATCTCCTGGTCACGCGCGTGGCCGCCGGGGCCTCGCTGCCGGTGGTCACCAACGACACCAGCGTCAAGGCCGAGGACCGGGTCGGCGTGGCCTTCCTGCCGCCGACCGAGATCCACGGCACCGTGAGCCGGGGGATGTTCCTGGGCGCCGGCGACGGCGTGCTCAAGGACGTCAGACCGGGCCCCGACGATCGCCCCGAGGTCCCACCGCAGGCCTACGCCGAGACGCGCAACATGCTGGCCCAGTACATCGGGGCCGACTGAGGGCCGCTGGACGTGACCGATCTCAGCCTTGCGTCTCCGCCACCAAGCTCACGTAGCCTAGCGTGCCGTCCTCGACGGCCGCCTCGATCTCCTGGACCGCGGCCAGCAGCGGCTGGCCCCGGTCGCCCAAGGCCCCCAGCAGGCCCTCGTAGTCGACCTTGCCGGCGATCTCGTCGCGCATGGCCAAGAGGTCGTCGCGGTGATCGCGCCGGGAGGTGACCTCGAACCCGGTCGCCTCCAGGTGCTCGACCAGGGTCTCCGGGTGGCGCTGCCCGGTCAAGCACAGCGCTTGGGCCATCGGTGCCGGGACGTTCTCGAGCGGGTGCTCAAGCACGACATCGGAGAGGGCCAGACGGCCGCCGGGCACCAGGATCCGCTGGCACTCAGCCAAGGCACGCTCCAGGTCGTCGGCCAAGCAGATCGCACACTCCGAGAGGGCGACCTCGGCGCTGGCATCGGCCAGGGGCAGGTGCTCCAGGGACCCGCAGATCTGGCCCTGACGGGGCCGGCGGTCCAGGCCGATGGCCACAGCCCCCCGGTCGCGGGCCAAGTCCAGGGCGCCCCCGGCGCCGCAGCCAAGATCGATCAGCCGGGTGCCCTTGCCGACATCGGCCCTGTCGAGCAGGGCCTCGGTGGCTTGGGCGCCGCCAGGGTGCAGCGGATCACCCAGCACCAGCCCAAGGGCCGCGTACGGGTTGGCGATGGCGGCCTGGATCGCCCCGGTCATCCGTTCCAGGCCTCCGGTGGCTCGGCCGGGGTGTCCTCCTGTTCGGTCGGGGGCTTGGTGTCCCGCCGTCCCTCCCAGCCGCGCTCCTCGCGGAACGTGTAGCGACCGTCGCGCGTGGTCATGTTGTAGGCGCAGAAGGGCACCAGGCCGTCCTCGTGGGTGGGCACGGCGATGCAGCACTGGCCCAGCCGGTCGACGTCGGCGACATCAGCGTCCATGAACCCGGTGATCCCGACGGGCAGGACCTCGTCGATCAGGGCCTCGGCGCCACCGGGCACCTCGATCCCGCAGCAGGCGGCCACGAAGGCGCTGCGGTCTTGGGCATCGGGCGTGCCGGCCAGCAGCTCCATCCAGTCGGCCTCGTCGACCAGGCCGGAGAGCTGGTCCCACAGCTCGTCGTCCACGTACCGGGTCAGCGGGACCGCGCCGCCGTCCCCGTCGGGCAGCAGGGCCGTGGCGCTCTGGCAGTGGGCCGAGCAGCACGGCACCGGTCGGAAGTCCCTGGGTTCCAACCAGTCCAGGTGCTCGGCCAGGACCCGGGCGACCTCGTCCAGGCTGAACCGG
>CAYXGD010000161.1:0-5087 GCA_964464425.1 uncultured Thermoplasmatales archaeon | reverse complement strand
TTGTTCGCCTGGCTGTTGACATCCCCGCAGACCGGGTAGGAGATGATGCCGGTGGAGACGTTGGCCGGCGGTGGGGCCATGCTGAGGTTCAACCCTGCGGCGAACCCGCACTCGAAGAACCCGTTGAGCTCGAACTGCTGCGTGTACGGTTGCTGGGAGACGACCGTGGTCAGCACGAAGTCCAGCGCTGTGGCCTGGCCCGGCTCGACCTCGGTGGTCTGGCTGGCCGACACGTGCCGCTGGGCCCGCACCACGACGGTGTAGGTGCCCGGCTCGATCCTGGAGAACGCGAAGGAGCCGTCGCTGGCGGTCGGCGTCGTCTCGTTGAGCTCGACGACGGTCACGTTGGCACCGACGACCGGCGAGATCGCCTCGTCGGTCACCACGCCCTCGATCCCGCCGAGCTCCTCGCTGACCTCGGCACGGGCCTTCTGGATGTCCTCTTGGGCCCCATCGTCCCCGCCCAGGCACCCCGCGAAGAGGGGCGCCAGGAGGATCAGGGCCAGCAACCAGGGTCGCATCGGCCGCGAGTTCGACCGGCTGGTTATAGCCTTTGTGGCCGCGTCCGCCCCGGCTACGTGAGGATCTGGTCGAGCTGGTTCTGCTTCTGGGCGAGCTTGACCTCCTGGGCGATCCGCTGGCCGGTGGATAGGCCCGGCTGGACGAAGTCGCCGTAGGGCGAGCTCGTGATGAACGGGTTGGTCCCGGCCACGATCCGGGCGCTGATCTCGAAGACGGTGAACTCGAGGTCGTCGGTGACCACGGTCTCCAGGCAGAACGGGCCCCAGAGGCCGCCGAAGTTCTCGTAGGCGTACTCGACGGTCGAGCGCCCCATCTCCATGACCTTGGGGAGCAGGCTCTCCCGCAGGGTCATCGGGATGTTGCCGGTGACCACGAAGCTGGGCCGCACGCCCATGTTCTCGAGCTCCTTGATCGAGCCCAGGCGGTGGGCCTCGTCGATCGTGGTCTCGTCGCGCCGGTCGACGGAGAGCATCTGGAGGCTGCCGTCGCGGACCTGGTACCCTTCCTCGACGATCGGCGAGTAGAAGTAGTGCATGTAGTACCGGGTGCCCAGGGTGAACTCCTGGATGTGGAAGTCGTCGTCGCCGACGTTGTCCTCCATCTTCTGCAGGAACTCAGGGTAGCTGGTGGCGATGAAGAAACCGCTGCCGCCCTTGGCGCCGTGGTACTTGACGATGACCGGGCGGACGATGTCCCGCGGGTCGTCGAGCACCGGCGGGACGCGCAGGCCGGCTTCCTGGAGCCAGGTGCGCTCCATGTTCCGGTCGGATTCCCACTCCAGCACGTGCCGGTTGCCGAACATGGGCACGCCCATCTCGGCGTAGTTCTGGGCGCCCATGTACTCCACGAAGGACCCGTGGGGCACGATGATGGCGTTGCGCTCCACGAGCTCGTCGGCGAACTCCGCGAGCTCGGGCCACGTGTCGGCCACGAGGAACTCATCGGGCTTGGCCAGCGGGAACGCGTCGTAGTGCTTGGGTTCCTCCCCGACGGCCAGGCCGACGGTGTTGAGACCTTCGCGCTTGGCGCCGTTGAAGATCTGCATCGAGGTGTGCGAGCACGCCGTGGCGATCGTCAGGTCGCCTTCCTGGTACTCATCGAGGACAGAGGCAAGGTCGAGCGAGATGGTAGACACCTTGCCGCCTGACACTGGAGCATCCCTATTTCAGCGTAGCGGTGGCTGGCGGGGGATCGGCCGGCTGCAGCGGGGTCCCGGCGGGCACCTCGGGTCGCCCTCCCGTCCCTGGGCCTGCAAGGATGGGTTCAAGAAGGTGGAGCCCCGAGCCCCCGGTGGGGTGCCCCCTTGGTTCTCGATCTGCTGATCACGGTCGTCGCCACGGTCGCGGTCGCAGGCTCGGCCATCGGCCTCTACCATCGCCACCGCGCGTGGGGGCTCGGGCCTCTGGTCTTCCTCGTGATCTCGGCCGCCTTGATCCTGCCGGCCACGGTCGGCTTGGCACCGACCGATCACGCCCTGCTCGGCCCTGCCGACCAAGCCGCAGCCATCGCGGCTCCAGCCCTGATCGCCATGGTCCTCCTGATCCATGCGCTGGCCGGGCGCCGGAACGCGATCTCGGCCGCGCTGACCCCGGTCCTGGCCGGGCTCCTGCTCGGCCTTGCCACCCTGGCCTGGTCTGGCACCGCGCTCCTGGGTGCCACCGGTGCGACCGGCATCGTGATGGCCGGCGCGGCGGCCACGCTCGGTGCCCTGGCGGCTGCCGGCGCCTTCGAGCTGGTCGGTCGCGTGCCACGTGCCCGGGTCCTCGTGCGGACGATCCCCGCCGGCTTGGCAGGTGTCGCGTTGTACGGGCTCACGGTCACCGCCGCATGGCACGTCGGGATCGATGCGGGGTTCGCCGCCTGGCCGTCGAGCGTCACCGTCCCCCTGGCCGCCTCCCTCTTGCCCACCGTCCTCGTCGGTCTGTACGCCGATCACCGGACCGTGGGTCTCGGGTACCACGCGTGGGAGGCCCTGGCCGAGCAGCCAGCCTTCGGTGCGACCGACGGCCTCGATCGTGTCCGCCATCGCGAAGACCGTTTGAAGCGGGCCCTCCACGAAGGCCACGCCACCGCCGAGGAGCACATCCGGTTGCTCGACAGCCAACCCGTGGCCGCCTTCATCTGCCAACCGGATGGCACGATCACCTACGCCAACCCGGCCATGGCCCGGCTGCTCGACCGCCACGGTGAGACCCTGGCCGGCCGCAACGTCATCGATCTCCTGGGCGACCAGGACGCCCGTGGCCGGCCCCGGTTCGCCACCGAGCTCAAGGATCCTGGGCGCCACCGGATCACCATGACGACCGCCAAGGGCCGGGCGCGCATGGTCGAGGTCCAGGTCCAGCTCGGGGCCGAGGGCCGCCGGCTGGGTCACGTGACCGACCTGGGCCCCCTGGGGGGCTCCAACGGGCACGGATCCGACCACGAGCCGGCGGTGACCCTCTCGGAAGGGGGCGGGGACCCTGGACGGATCCCCTGATCCGCAAGCCGCCCACCAAACACTTTCACCCACCCCCGAGCCCCTGGCTTACCACGTCGGCCGCCATAGCATAGGCTCCCGTGACCCCCCGGACGATCCCATCCCCCCGTGAACACGACCGCGGCCCCCCCTACCAGGACCGGCCACGGCCCCGCCGGGCCCGCATCCCAACCCGGCGCGACGATCTGGAGCTGGCCCTGCGCTTGACCGATCGACCCGAGGCACCGATCCAGACCATCGAGCTGCCGCCCGGCCAGATCACCCTGCTCGAGATGGGTCGCGGTTTCCAGACCCTGCGTCACCGCCTGGTCATCGACTGCGCGATCAGCGGCCGCTCGGTCCTCCAGCTCGTCAGCGCCGCAGAGGGCGCGGTCCTCACCGGTCGAGGCGATGCCCGGGCGGTGGCCATCGGCCACCGTTTGGACAGCACCCGGCTGGCACGCAAGGCCCTGGCCTGCGGCCTGGACCCGGCCTACGTGCTCCGCGCCAGCGTCCTCGCCCGGGCCTTCACCGCCTACCAGCTCTCCACCCTGGTCCACGCCACCCTGCCCGAGACCCTGGCCACCACCGATCATCACGCCCTGGTCATCGCCACCGATCCCCTCTCGCTCTACACCGAGGAGGACGTCCCCCGGCGCGAGGGCCTGGCCTTGGCCGAGCAAGCCACCGACGCGCTTGCCCAGGCCGCCTGTGACCACCGGATGCCCGTCCTGGTCGTCCAACCTCCCATGGGCGGCTCCACGTTCATGGCTCCCCTCTACGAACAGGCCGGCCAGCACGTCCGCATCCGGCCCCATCCCGACCAGGGCCTGATCGTCCACCGCGCCGGCCACGACCCCGTCCACCTGGTGACCGATCCCGGCCGAGGCCAGGCGACCCTGGCCGACTTCGGCCTGGAGGCGCCAGGTCAGGCCACCGACCCCCCGGTCCCCGACCTGGCCCCCACACGGGTCCAGCCACGGCACCAGGACGCCTCGTGGAGCAAGGCCCGTCCCGTGATCGCCCAGGAGGGTCCCGATGGGTAGGACCCTTGGCACCTTCCGGGCCCTGCTGGACCGGTTGGAGGTCGAGTGGCGCGACATGCGCCGGGCGCTCACCGGGCGCGAGCAGGACCGGTGGGATGCTCTCTGGCAACAAGCCCGACGCCATGCCAGCGCAGCCGGGAACGCCGCCCCGCTCAACCCTATGGAGGCGGCCCTGCTGGCCATGCTCCTGGAGCACGAACGCCGCCTGGCGCAGCTCGAAGCTCGTCAGGATGACGACGCGGAGCCGTAGCGGGATGAACCACCCGCGACGGTAAACGGCCCGGTTCGCCGGTTCTCCCTTAAGCCAGGCAAGTCCCCACGCCCCACCCCTTTATATACAAACGGTGCCCCGACGAAGAGATGGTGAGCGCCCATGGTGTCGTTTGCAGCTCTGGCCACCGGTAGCCTAGCAGCTACCGTCCTGGCCTTGTTGGCGATCTTCCTCTACCAGGTTCACCGGCAGGCTGGCCTGATCCCCTTCATCTTCCTGATGACGGTGCTGGCCATGCTGGTCCCCCTGGCAGGCCACGCATCGTTGTTGACCCTCTCCCCCGGATGGACAGCCCCCGGGGTGGCCGCCACGGTGGCCGGCGCGTACATCGCGCTGGTCCTGTTGACCTACCTCCTCACAGGGTCCAAGAACGCGCTGCCGCTGGCCGCGCTACCCGCCGGAGCTGGTCTGTTGGCCTCGACCGCGGCCGTCCTGTCCGGCTGGACCAACGTGGTCCTGCCTTCGGGCCTGGTCCCGGACCAAGCCGCCACGCCCGTGATCGCCGGCATCGCCCTCTCGGCCGGCGCCTACCTTGGTGTGGCCACGGTCAAGGGGGTCATCAAGCTCAAGCCTGAGATCCGGCCCTCGCTGGTGGTCCTGCCGGCCTCCCTGGCCGGGACCATCGCCCAAGGCCTCATCGTGGCCGGTGCCGTCGTCGTCGGGCTGACCGGTGGGGGCGCCACCTGGGCTGGGACCGCCGTGGCCTCGCTGGCCCTTGGCTGGCTCCCGATCCTGCTGATCGCCCTGTTCATCGACCACGAGACCAGCCACATGGCCCCCGAGGAGCGCC
>CAYXGD010000160.1:0-5164 GCA_964464425.1 uncultured Thermoplasmatales archaeon | reverse complement strand
ACCAGGAGGACCGGGTAGACGACCGCGAAGGTCCCGAAGCCGCCGGTCAAGGTCCCCCAGATCCCCAGCAACGCCACGCCGCCGGCCAACGCAGGTCCCAGGCGCTGAGCCTCGTCCCGGCTGGTCCGCAGGCCAGCGGCCACGAAGAGGGCCAACAGCAGGACCGAGCCCCAGATGATCAAGCTCGGGTCGACGTCCAGGGCCAGGTCGATGCCCAGGGTCACGTGGCTGGCCACCAGGGCCGCCAGGGTGACGTGGGCCCAGCCACGGTAGGCGGCCGCCGCCGAGACGACCGCGGCCAGGAGGACCAGGTAGAAGACGCTGAACGCGTCGAAGGTCTCGGCCACCAGTGCCGTGATCGCCCCCAGGACGACGGCCAGACCGGCCAGCGTCGGCATCGATCGCCAGGTCGCGTAGCCGGCCAGGCCCAGGGCGGTAGCACCGAGCAGGACGCTGTCGAAGCCCTGGCTGATGCCCGTGGCTGCCCGGTACTCGGGGAACGCGTAGGCCGCGTAGAGGGCGAAGTAGACGATCACGCTCCCGCCACCGGCCAGGACCTGAGGGTAGACCCCGTAGCCCTCGCGCTGGTGGAGCAGGTCCCCGATGGCCGCCAGGGCCAGGCCGCCGACCACCCCGAGGACGATGCGGCCGGTCAGCCCGATCCAGTCGTTGTCGAACGCGTACTTCAGGAAGAACGCCACGCCCAGCACGAGGACGACCATGCCGGCCTTGGCCAGCCAGTCGCCGCCGATGCGCTCCTCCAGGGACCGCGGCCGTTCGGTCGCAGGGGTCGGGGCCTGCTCGACCGGCTCGAAGGTCGCCTCCCGGTCAGGTAGGGCCTCGTGGTCCTCGGGTGAGGGCTCGGCCTCCAGGGGCTCGATCTCGGCATCCTCCAGTTCGGCCGCCTCGGCAGCGTCCTCGGGGAGGGCGGCCTCGATGCGGGAGAGGCGCTCCTCCAGGGCTCGCATGCGCGCCTCGAGGCGCTCGAGGCGGTCCCGGTCCTCGCCTGCCCCGCTCACGGCGGCTTAGCGTCCGCTGGGCTTCAAGAAGGTTGCGAAGACGGGTTCGGCACGTGCCGAACCCCGTGGGGGGCATCGTCAGGGTCGCGTCGTACCGACGTCAACGCCGACGTCGGACGATGGCCAAGGCGGCACCCAGGGCGGCCAGGAGACCGACCGTGCCCGCACCGGGGCTCTCGTTGGCAGGCTGATCGGGCGCCACGTCCACCGAGGCGGCCTCGAGGCCGGTCTCTAGAGACGAGCCGTTGACGCCGAGGTAGAGGGTCTCGAACCCGCCCAGGTCGCTCTCGAGGTTGAGGGCCAGGGGGGTGGTGGCGTTGGCCGTCGCCGAGACGTTGAACGTGATATCCCCCGAGTCGCCGGGGTCCAGGGAGAGCGCGGTGGGGCCGTCGGCGTGCACCTGCCAGCCCTCGGTGGGCACGGGTTCGATGCCGACGTGCTGGCCGGTGTTGTTCAGCGTGTTCTCGAAGCTGACCGTGAGCTGCCCGCCTGCCAGGGAGGTGTTCCAGTCGAAGTAGCCGACCGGGCCGGCCAGCTGGAGGTCGTCGACCAGGCGCTGGCTCTCACCGGCCGGGACCCCGGCCTGACCCTGGGAGCCCGGCAGGAAGAACGGGCCGGGCGAGATGTCCCGGAGGTCTTCGTCGGCGTAGCTGGCCATCCAGACCTCGGAGACGGTCTGGCCGGGGGTCACGTTGAGGGCCTCGTACGGGACGAAGGCCTGGATCTTGCTGGTCACCCCGGTGAACGGTGGGCTGTCCTCGGTGACGTTCAGGGCGGCGATCTGCAGGTCGCCGGTCCACACCTCGTCGTCGGTCGTGGTCATCCGCAGGACCTGCTCGCCGGCCGGTGTCGTCAACCCGATGTCGATGTGGAGGGCCTCGGCGGCCGGTTGGGGGGTGAACCCGCCGTAGAGCGTGAAGCGGAACATCAAGCCGTCTTGACCCTCGGGGCCCCAGTGGGCCTCCCGGACGAACAGCTCGTAGAGGTCGTAGCCGTCGTACCAGTAGAAGGCATCCTCACCTTCGTCCTGGAGGGTGTGGATCTCGATGTCCAGGGGCTCGGCGGCGGTGTGGGCCAGGCTCGCCGGCGCTAGGAGCATCAGGGTGAGGCCCGCGATAGCCACGCTGGCCAGACACCGGGTCGTGCCTCCGCGCATCGAACCTCCCAGCACGCAGGCCCCTTTAGAACCTTCTTGGTCCGTCGTTGAACAACAGGCCGCACAAGAGCCTTGAGCGATGACCCGCTCGAAGGCCCACGTGCGCACCGCACGGCTCGTCTCCCTGGTCGCCCTGGCCGCGGGTCTTTCGCTCCTGGTGTACAGCGCGCTCCGGGGGGATCTCTCGGTCCACCTGGTCGTCGTCCTCCCGGTGCTGACCAGCTCGAGCCCGGCGGCGGCCCTCGGCATGCTGCTGGCCATCGGCGGCCTCTCCGGTGCGCTGTGGACGGGTCTGCCGGTCCAAGGGTCCGGTCCCGGCTCCGGGGGGCCGCCAGGTGCTGGCCCGCAGGGTCCCACCGCGACCACCGCCGACGCTCCGGGCGCCGAGCCGACACGGACCTCCGAGCGACGGTCCGGCGGGATCATCCTGCTCGGCCCGATCCCGATCGCGTGGGGATCCGGCAAGGACGGGCTACGGTGGGCGGTCGCCCTTGGCCTGATCGCGACCCTGCTCGCCATCGGGGCCTGGATCTACCTCCGGTAGACGGCTGCCGGCCGTCGTCAGTGGTCGTGCTCGGCGACCAGGCCCGGCACATCGGTGTAGGTGACCTCGACGGCCTGGACCTCCCGGATGCCGCGGAACCCATCCATGAAGCCCCGGATCTCGCTGGCCTGACCCTTGAGCATGAAGACCTCGACGCAGGCCCCCTCGCTGTGGCCGTGCATCATCGACTGGACGATCTCGTCGAAGTCGTGGCGGACGCTGGAGACCTTGCGCTCGACCCCGTGGGGGTAGACCACGGTCAGGGTGGCCGTGCGGTGGCCCTGCTCTCCGGGATCGGCCTCGCGCTGGATGTAGTCGCGTAGGGAGGCGCGGACCAGCTCGCTGCGGCCGGCGTAGCCCCGGCTCTCGATCAGGGCGTCGGCTTGGTCCAGCAGGCTCTCAGGTAGGGAGACGCTGATGACAGCCATGAGCTCACGTTGCTAGAGGAACGCAGAGGATTAATAACCATCGTCGAAGGGGCCGGCCGGCAGCGGCACAGAGCGGGGGCGGTCCAACGCCGGGAGGGGACCGACGGGGTGCCGGAGGCGACCCCGCCGTGGTCTGAGGGAACCACCCTCCCGTGTCGTTGGCGCCTTGGGTGCTCTGCGCCGCTGTGGCCGGGGACGGTTCAGGTCAAGCGGTCAGGATGCCGGTGCCCCACATGATGGCCACGCCGGCCAGGAAGCCCATGGCGATGGTGCCCTGGAGCTGGTCGAGCATCGGCTCGTCCTTCATCTCGGCAGCCACCGACAGGATCACCTGGAGCATGGCGCCGGCCCCGAGGCCGAAGAAGACGGCCCCGAGGAACGGGCTGAAGGCCAGGCCGCCGATCCAGGCGCCGGCGATGGTCGGCGCCCCGGCGATCAGGCCCATGAACGCCAGGTGCTTGATGGCCGTGGACCGGCGGGCCAAGGGGGCCACGATGGCCGGACCCTCGGTCACGTTGTGCAGCGTGAAGCCCAGGATCAGGAAGCTGCCCAGGGCGACCTCGCCCACGGCGTAGGCGGCCCCGATGGCCAAGCCCTCGCCGAGGTTGTGCAGCCCGATGCCCACGGCGATCATGTAGGCGGCGACCAGGCGCGTGCGGCCGCTGCCGTGGCCGGCCTGGCCCGAGAGCTTCTGGCTGGTCCACAGCAGCACGGCCATGGCCGCGGCCACGGTCAGCAGGATCAGGCCGGGGCCGCCGATGGGGGCGGCGGCCTGCTCGGCCAGCTCGAGGCCCTCCTCGAGGCTGTCGACGACCAGGAACGCCAGTAAGCCGATGGTGAACGCAAGGATGCCCATCTCGACCGCGGTGCCGGCTTTACGGATGGCCGGGTACCAGACCAGGCCTGCGAAGATCGGCACCACGCCGACCAGGAGCCCGATCAGGGTGTAGACGAGCAGGCTCTGGGTGGTGACGCCGGGGGTCTCCAGGGCGACCTCGATCTCGTGGCTGAAGGTCGCGCCGGTCTGGGTGAGGATGACGATCTCGTGGGCCTCGCCCTCCACCCAGGGGTAGTCCAGGGTGATCGTGGCGGTGTCGAGCGGTTGCAGGGTGGCAGCGGGCCGCACGGTGTGCTGCCAGTAGGCTTCGTCGACCAGGACCTGGCTGATGGTGACCGGGTCTGGCCCTTCGTTGACGACCTTGAGCTTGATGACGCCGGGTTCGAGCGTCGTCTTCTGGAAGCTCAGCGCCTCGGCCGGGGGGGCATCGCCGCGCTCGAGCCACTGGCCGGGGTTGACGGCCAGCACCAGGCCGGCCACGGCGATCAGGAGGATGATCGGCAGGGCCACGGTGCCGAGGTTGATCTTGCCGTCGTCGCTCACGAGATCACCCCGTCGGTGGTGCCGGCCACGTCACCGGAGGTTCGCTTGGTCGTGTCGGCGGCCTGCCGGACGACGCTGTCATCGGTCCCGGAGCCCGCAGAGCTCCCGGCGGCGGTGGTGCCGTCGGTCGGTTGGCCTCCAGCTGTGCGGGTGCTCGTGTTCCCGCCCGGCTCGGTGGGCCGGGTCGGGTCGTCCCCGGTGATCCGGTCCTTGACCTCCTCGACCGTCTCCTGAGGCGAGCCGTCGTTCCCGCCGGACCCGCCACTGGTCGGCTTCACATCGAAGAAGCCCAGCCAGCCAAGCTCGGCGAACTCGGACTGGTGGGCGTGGAACATGATGGGGCCCGGGTGCGGCATGCGCATCTGCAGGATGCCTCGTTGGGCCTGGATCTGGCTGATGGTGTCGACCATCTCCAGGCGGTTGGCGGCTCGGCCGGTGTCGTAGTAGTCGAAGAAGTTGGCGTGCAGGTGGAAGCTGTTGACCGCGTCGAACTCGGTGACGTTCACCAGGAAGATCCGCACCAGATCGTTCTGCTCGACCTCGATGGGGCGCTCGCTGTAGCAGAAGGCCTTGCTGTTGACGGCGTAGATCTCGTTGTCGCCGTCGAAGTTCGTGTCGAACCCGTTCATCACCATG
>CAYXGD010000159.1:0-5178 GCA_964464425.1 uncultured Thermoplasmatales archaeon | reverse complement strand
TGTCCATCGACATCATCTACTCGACCCTGGACGAGGTCACCTACGACGAGGCCCCGTTGTGGATCATGGCCGCGGTGCTGACAGCCACCGCGACCATGGTCGTGCTCTTCCGTCGGTTCTACGAGACCAGCTTCGGGCTGCTGGTCCTGGTCATCGTGGCTGCCACGACCCTGGCCGCCGCGCTCGCCTTCGGCGTCGACTTCAACCTCTTATCCCTGCTGGTCGCAGCGCTCATCTTCGCGGCAGGGGTGGACTACGCCATGCACGTGATCTCCCGCTACCGGGAGGAGCGTGAGCTCGGGTTCGACGCGCGCACAGCCATGGAGACGACCGTGCGGGGCGTCGGACCGGCCTTGCTGATCACGACGGTGACCGATACCGCCGGGTTCGCTACGCTCTACTTCTCCTTGATCCCCGCCATCGGCCAGTTCGGCATGATGGTCGGGGTCGGCATGTTCGTCAGCTTCCTGACGTGCCTGACCCTGCTGCCGGTGCTGCTCATGTGGGCTGACCGGGTCCGGGGCCAGGCCGAGGGCGAGGACGTCCCCGAGCACGTGCTCGAGGCTCGGCGCCGTCGCCTGGAGGCCAAGGTCCGCCAGCGCCAGCAGGACAGCCACCTGGGTCGGTTGGGCCGATGGCTGGCCGATCACACCCGGCCGGTGGTCGTCGGCACGGTGGTGGTCGTTGGCCTGCTGGCGATGCCGATGGCGGCCAACGGGGTCGACGTCTGGGGGGCCTCCTACCTGGAACCGGACCCGATCCTGGAGGAGGACACGTACGCGATGCAGGCGCTCAACGCGATGGACCGGACCTTCGGGATCCCCAACGAGCTGGCCGTCGTCTTCTACGGCGATGCCACCGACCCCGAGGTCGTCGCCTACCTGGACGAGCTCCAGCGAAGGACCAACGACACCCACGGGATGACCAAGGTCGACAGCGTGCCCAACGTCCTGCGGCTCTACACGACCATCATCAACCCCGACCCGCGCATCGACCAGGACGACGACGGCCTGCCGGACACCCAGGAGGACATCAAGCAGGCCTACGACGAGATGCGCCGGGACCCGGCCACCTCGCTCCTGGTCAGCCGGGTGGTCGTCCACGACCCCGATGGACCCATCGAGTACCCGGTGGCCGCCCACCGGCTGGGCATCGACCCCCAACCGGACGACACCCTCGGCGAGGACGTGGCCAACTACCGGCAGAGCGTGGACGATGTCGAGGACGCCCTGGCCGGGCTCTCCGACCGCGAGGACCGTGCCGGCCTGGAGCACGGCACCACGGGGTTGGTCGTCCTAGGGGTCGAGGTCGTCGACGCGATCAGCCGCGGCAACGCGGCCAGCATCGGCATCATGCTCACCGTCGTCTTCGCGCTGCTAGCCGCTTTCTGGCGCAGCCCGAGCATCGGGGCCCTCGGCATGGTGCCCATCCTGGGTGCCGTGGTCACCCAGTACGGCCTCACCGCGGCCCTGGGGTACGAGGTCACCTACGTCAGCCTGATCCTCACCGGCATGGTGATGGGGATCGGCGTCGACGACGCGGTGCACTTCATCACCCGGTTCCGGGAGGAGATCCGCCGCGGCAAGGACCCGGCTGAGGCCGCAGGGCTGGCCAACGCCGAGATCTCCAGCGTGCTCATGGGGACGACGGTCACGACGCTGGCCCCGTTCGTGGTCATCCTGTTCAGCATCGTGACCTGGGCCAGCCAGACGGCCCTGCTGGTCATCCCGACCCTCCTGGCCGCCCTCCTGGGCACCCTGATCCCGTTGCCGGCCCTGCTGGCCTGGCATGCCCGCCGGGACCCCACGCCGTACCTTAGGAGCACGCTCTTCGACGAGAAGCTCGAGCTGCCCGAGGAGGGCGACGAGCCCGTGCCAGCGAGGGCGTGAACCGGCCCGAGCCGACCCGCCCGCAAGGGCTTTGCACCACGCCACCGGCTTGCCCCCGTGGTCACCGTCTGGCTCGTCCTCGGCGGCCTTGCTGCCATGGCCGGCCTGCTCATCTGGTGGGGGGTCAGCCGTGGCAAGCCTGGCGGGCCGCGCGAGCACCCCAAGGGCCGCCCCCTGCCCACCCGCGACGGGCTCTGGGTGGCCAGCAAGGGGGAGCAGAGGATCGCCAACTGGTTGTCGGCCAGGGGCCTTGCCTACGCGTACGAGCCGGAGGTCGCCGGCGGGCTCACCCCGGACTTCCACCTCGAGGGGACCGATGTGGTGATCGAGTACTGGGGGCTGGCCAGCCAGCCGGCCTACGAGGCGCGCATGCTCGAGAAGATCGAGACCTACCGCGAGCACGGCTACACCGTGGTCAGCGTGTTCCCGGGCCAGCTCCGGGACCTCGAAGCGATCCTGGAGGACGAGCTCCGGGACGCCGGTGTGCTCTGATCCAAGCTGTCGACCCAGCAGGGGCTCGGCGGGAGACGCAAACCCTTAGGCAAGGCTCCGGCCTGCCACGTCCACCATGCTCGACATCCGGCAGATCCGGGAGGACTACGAGACCGTCGAGGAGAACCTCTCCCGGAGGCAGGACCCGGGGATCATCGATCTGCTGGACCAAGTTCGGGGGGCCGACGTGGCCTGGCGGGAGCTCCTGCAGGAGCTCGAGGATCTCCGAAAGGAGCGCAACGAGCTCGGTCGGGCCATCGGCGAGAAGAAGAAGGCCGGCGAGGACGCCGAAGCCGAGCAAGCCCGCGCCCAGGAGGTCGGCGCCCGGATCGGATCCATCGAGGACGAGGTCGAGGAGCTCAAGGCCCGGCGCGACGACGGCCTGATGCGCCTACCCAACCTGCTCCACGAGAGCGTTCCCTACGGCGAGGACGACACGGACAACGAGGTCGTCAAGACGTGGGGCGAGGCCACGGTCCCCGACCACGATCTGCTACCCCACGGGGAGCTGATCGAGGCCCAGGGCCTGGCCGACTTCGAACGGGCGGCCAAGGTCAGCGGGGCCGGGTTCGCCTACCTCAAGGGGGACCTGGTGCTCCTCGACCTGGCCCTCCAACGCATGGCCATGGACCACCTGATCGACCAGGGCTACACACCGGTCAGCACGCCCTTGATGATGCGACGGGAGCCCTACGAGGGCGTGACCGACCTGGGCGACTTCGAGACGGTCATGTACAAGATCGAGGAGACCGGCGAGACCCCCGAATCCTACCTGATCGCCACCAGCGAGCACCCGCTGGGCGCGATGTACATGGACGAGATCATCGACGAGGAGGACCTGCCCGTCAAGTTGGCCGGCATCAGCCAGTGCTTCCGCCGTGAGATCGGCGCCCACGGGATCGACACCCGCGGGCTGTTCCGGATGCACCAGTTCAACAAGATCGAGCAGTTCATCTTCTGCGACCCCGAGGACTCCTGGGACCTCCACGAGGAGCTCCTAGCCAACGCCGAGCACCTCTTCCAGACCCTCGAGCTGCCCTACCGCGTGGTCAACGTCTGCACCGGCGACATCGGCACCGTGGCGGCCAAGAAGTACGACATCGAAGCCTGGAGCCCACGGGCCGAGACCTACCGGGAGGTCGTCAGCTGCAGCAACTGCACCGGGTACCAAGCCCGCCGGCTCAACATCCGTGGCGGCAAGCACGGCGGCGACAAGGAGACGGTGCACACCCTCAACGCCACGGCCATCGCCACCAGCCGGGCCATGGTCATGATCCTGGAGAACTTCCAGAACGAGGATGGGACCGTGACCGTGCCCGAGGCCCTGCGGCCATACATGAACGGTGTCGAGGTCCTGGGCCAACCCATGGAGGGCAGTGACGACGAGGCCGGCGAGGATCAGGGCTGAGCGCGATCCCGGCAGGTCGCCAGGCGTGCCCGAGGGTTCATGGCGCGCCAGACCGGTAACCGGTGGCCGGAGCCCTCACCATGTACATCGATGCCTCCGGCAAGACCGAGGAGCGCCTGCGCGAGCCGAAGACGATGAAGGTCAAGGTCCCGACCCATCTGCACATGCGGATGCACGGGGTCAAGATCCTCCACGGGGTCGACCTCAGCGAGATGGTCACCGAGGCCATGCAACGCTACCTGAAGGAGGAGTACGACGTGGACGGGATCGCCATCGTCAACGAGGACGAGGAGGTCGCCATCGGCCAGGGCGCCCAGGAGCTCCTCACCGAGCCGTCGACCTGAACAGGACGCCGCGCTCACGCGACAGGGCAAGGGCCATCCGCCAGCGTGGCGTTGACGGCCCGTGGACACCAGCGCTGCCCAGCGGATCCCTGCTCCGCCGGCCGACGTCTTCGCCTACGCGACCGACCCGAGCAACGAACCGGACTGGATCGATGGCGTCCAGGCCGCCCGGCAGCTGACCGAGGGCGAGCTCCAGGTCGGCACCCGGACCGAGCGGACCGCCTCGTTCCTCGGCAAGGACATCACCTACGTGCTCGAGGTCACCGAGCTCGAGCCCCCGCACCGGATCCGGATGGTCTCCGTCGAGGGCCCGTTCCCCATGGATGTGACCTACCTGTTCCAACCGGCCGAGGGGTCGGCCACGGAGGCCTCGATCCACCTGGCCGGCGGTCCCACCGGGATCGCCCGCCTGGCCGCACCTCTGATCCGTCGGATGAGCCGGAGAGGTATCGAGAAGGATCTGGCCCACCTGGCCGAGCGGTTCGGTTGACGGGGTCATCCGACGACGTCGGTCTCCCCGACCAGACGCTCCCAGAGGAACTTGGCGACCACCGGGACGAGCAGGAGGGTCAAGGTCACGCCGACCGAGATCTCCTTGGGGATCTCGAAATGCTCGTACCCGATGCGGTGGGCGACGTCGACGGCTACGAGCTTGAGGCCCACGAAACCGACCGCCACGTAGGCCAGCTGCTCGAGCTGCGGGAACCAGTCCATCATCCGGGTCATCACGGCTGCGCTGAGCCGGAGGAAGAGGATCGCGACCAGGGAGGCCGCGATGATGAGCACCAGTTCGTCGGTCAGCGCCACGGCCACGATGACCTGGTCCAGCGCGAAGGCCAGGTCGGCCAGCTCGACGCTGACGACCACGGCCCAGAACCCGCTGAAGCCGAGCTTGGTCAGGAACGAGGCCTCGGCATGCTCGGTATGCGGCCGGAAGAACAGGTGCTTGACGGCCAGGTAGAGCAGGTAGATCCCTCCGGCGAGCTTGAGGATCGGGTACCGGATGATCCAGGCGGCCGCCAGGATGGCAGCGATCCGGAACACG
>CAYXGD010000158.1:0-5252 GCA_964464425.1 uncultured Thermoplasmatales archaeon | reverse complement strand
CCTGATGGCCATCACCTTCGAGGTCCGGCACACCGAGGGCCTCTCCCGCCAAGGCACGCTGACCACGCCCCACGGCGAGATCCGGACCCCGGCGCTGATGCCGGTGATCAACCCGAACAGGATGACGGTCGAGCCTCGAGCGATGGCCACCGAGCACGGCGCCCAGGTCGTCATCACGAACAGCTACATCATCCAGGGTGACGAGCGTCTCCGGGGCAAGGCCTTGGACGAGGGCGTCCACGCCCTGATCGGCTGGGATGGCCCGGTGATGACCGATTCGGGTACCTTCCAGGACTACGTCTACGGGGACCGCGGCATCGATCCGGCCGAGATCGTGGCCTTCCAGCGGGACATCGGCACCGACATCGGCACGATCCTGGACGTCTTCAGCACGCCGGACCGGTCCCATGACGAGGCTCTCGAGGACCTGACCGAGACGACCCAGCGCGCGCGGGACACCATGGGCGAGGCCGGCGAGATGGCCCTCAACCTGCCCGTCCAGGGCGCCACCTACCCGGACCTGCGGCAGCAAGCCGCCGAGGAGATGGCCACCGTCGAGCCCGCAGGCGGTGCGGTGCATCCGATCGGTGGCGTGGTCCCCATCATGGAGCGCCAACGGTACGCCCTCCTGGCCGAGGTCATCCTCGGGGCCAAACGCGGGCTCCACCCCGGCCGCCCCGTCCACCTCTTCGGTGCCGGCCACCCGCACATGCTGGCCTTGGCCGTCTACCTGGGGTGCGACCTGTTCGATAGCGCGGCCTACGCCAAGTTCGCCCAGGGCGACCGCCTGCTGTTCCCGTGGGGCACCGAGGACCTGGCCGACCTGGACGAGCTCCCCTGCGCGTGCCCGGTCTGCCGCGCCTGGACCCCGGACGAGCTGGCCGCCGCCGGCAAGGACGAGCGTGTCGAGGCCCTGGCTAGCCACAACCTGCACGCCACCTTCCAGGAGCTCTCCCGCATCCGGGAGGCCCAGCGCCGCGGCCGCCTGTTCGACCTGGTGCTCGAGCGCGCCATGGGCCACCCGCGCCTGCTCGAGGTCCTCGACGTGCTCCGGGAGAACGTCGACCAGATCGAGGCCGAGGAGCCCCTGTCCTACCACCGGGCCCTCAACGTCCAGCCGGCCTACCACCAGGCCCGGCCCCAGGTCCACCGAGCCCGCACCCGCGTGGCCGAGCGCACCGAGCTCCGCGGCCCGCCCGTCCTGCTACCTCCCACCCGGCGGCCGTTCACCGAGAACGCCACCCCTCTCGTCCACGCGGCCCTGAACGAGGGCCTCCACCCGTTCTTCCCGACCCGCCTGGGCCCGATCCCCTTCGAGATCGACCAGGCCTACCCCTTCACCCAGAGCCTGGAACCCGAGATGGGCGACCTGGACGCCATCGACCAACGCCAGCGACTGGCCGAGATGGCCAAGACCTGGGGCGCCCCCGTGGCCGAGGCAGAGGATCTCGAGCCCGCGGACACGGCCAGCCTCGAGGCGCTGGACGAGGCGCGGATCCGCGGTATCGTGACCTACCAGTTCGGCCCCGGCGCCGAGCAGGCCCTCCTCGACGGCAAGGTCCGTCTGGAGCGCTCGGATCGGACCGGCAAGGTCCGCACCGTGCACGTCGACGACGACCACGTGGCCAGCCTGCGGGCCCACGACGGCCTGCTCAGCCTGCGCCTGCCAGGGGCGCGGCGGCTCCACCAGGGCCTGGAGGCACCCCGGTTGCGCGTGGCTGTCACCCAGGACAGCGCCCCGTTCAACGCCGACGGTCGCACCGTGTTCGCCGGGTTCAGCACCCATGTCGACCCCGAGCTTCGGCCGGGGGATCAGGTGCTCGTCGTCGACCCCGACGATCAGCTCGTGGCCACAGGTCAGCTCCTGGTCAGCGTGCCCGAGCTGCGCGGGCTGGAGGACGGGCCCGTGGTCAAGGTCCGCGAGGGGATCGGGGAGGCGGCCTACGAGGGCTCCCAGGCACCACCTTGAAGAGCCCCCAGGCACCCTTCACCCCTGATGCGGCTCGGGACGCTGACCATCGCGATCACGCTCTTGACCGTCAGCCTCGTCGGCTGCCTTGGCCAGGAGGACCTGCCTGGCGGCGAGGGCCCGCCCGACGAAGGGCCAGCGGCACCCAACTGGGCCGAGGCCGCGCTAGCCTCCAGCGATGCCCACGACCACGAGGACCGCGCCCAGCACGCGAACATGACGACGCCGAACTTCCAGGTCATCGGCCACGACCCCCTGGTCACCGACCTGGACGGCACGTCGCCTGGCGGCTCCTCCTGCGGTGACGCGGCCACGACGGCGGATGGACGCCGGTTGGGGGCCCAGAAGATGGCCGACAGCCGAGGCGTGGTCGTCACCGACCTGACCGACGCCAGCGCGCCGACCAAGCTCGGTGAGCTCGTCCTGACGGGGACCCACATCTACGACGTGGCTGTGGTCCCCGACGGCCAGCACATCGCCCTGATCACCTCGCAGCCCAAGGAGGGCCCCCTGCCCACGGGCTCGGTGGGCGCCGATGGGCACCTGGGCACCTGGGAGAGCCCCTGCACCGATGGGCCCGTGCCCGTGACCCTGGGCCAGGCCGTCCAGGACCCGGTCCCCCGCCCCAGCAGCCTGCTCCTGGTCGACATCAGCGATCCCGCCAACCCCGAGATCGTCGACCAGCGACCCATCACCGGCCTGGGCCACGGCGTCTTCTCCACCACGGTCGACGAGGCGATCTGGGTGATGGGGATCACCGAGAACCTGGCCGAGGGCGCCCGCCACTACCACCTCTACAGGCTCACCCAAGGCCCCACCGGCCCCACGCTCGAACCGCTGTCGGTCTACGCGGCCGAACCGGTCCCGGAGCAAGCCCAGGGGCTGATCGGCCACTCCGATGCCTGGATCAAGCCCCACCCGAAGACCGACCAGACGCTCGGCTACCTGTCGGCCGGCGGGACCTTCGAGATCGTCGACTACAGCGACCCGACCATGCCCGAGCGCCTCTCGGTCTGGACCGACATGCGCGACGGGGTGTTCGATCACAACATCCACAGCGCGCACGCCCTGGACACGCTCTGGAACGGGACCCACTACACCGTCGTCGGGCCAGAGCTCGGTGGCCCACCGGAGAACGGGGCCCCCACCGGCACCGTCTGGGTCCTGGACACCACCGATCCGACCGATCCCAAGGAGGTGGCTGCCTGGACCCTGCCTCACGAGGTCGCCTGGGACGGTAGCCTCCAGTTCAGCACCCACTACCTGACCGTCCACGACCGCACCCTGTTCGTCAGCGCCTACCACGGCGGCATCTGGGCCATCGACCTGGCCGACGTGGACCAGGGAACCCCCGAGGACCCGGTCCTGCTGCCGTCGATCGGCGTCTTCATGCCGGCCGCCGAGGCGCCGCACCCCGAGGGCTACGGCTTCCCGTGGACGCCGAACCTCGAGGAGGTCCACGTCCTCGACGAGGCCAACGGCACCCTGGTGACCTACGACTCCAACAGCGGCGTCTACACGTTCACCTTCGATGCCGACCGGCCGGCCCCGCCCCCAGAGCCCTGGCCGATCGAGCCCCTGCCGCCGGCCAACGGCACCCTGCCGCCGGCCAACGGCACCCTGCCGTGACCTCACGGTGCAACCTTCTGGTTGCGCCTCAGGAACCGTGAAACCGGGGAGGCCACCTGGCGCCCCATGGCAACCAGGACGATCGCCATCACCGCCTTGCTCTTGTTCGCCTCCGTGAGCTTCCTCGCTGCGCCGGCCTTCGCCGACGTCTACGTCGAGGTTTACAGCGACGACGACGGCATGTCCGGTGTCCGCGCCGGTGCCGACGCCGCCGGTTGCAGCGCGGACGCCTACGCCGAGTACATGGACTTCGATGGCGACTTCATCCCGGACACCGTGCCGCCCGGCGGCCGACCCCCGGGCTCCGGTGCCGATAGCACCTGCCTGCGCTGATCGGGGCTTGGCGGCCGTCCCTACGGGCCGCCCTGATCCCCATCCTCTTCTCCTCCCGGCCCACCTCCCTTGGGACCGATGGTTCGACTGGGACCGGTGGGCCGTCTGTGGTTTCTTCCTTAGGAGCGCCCTTCGGCTTCCCATGGCCTCGTACAACACCAAGCTGAAGGTCGGCCGCAAGCTCGACGGGGTGGACACCAGCGTCGCCTCGGACAACCAGATCTCCGCGCTGTTCCGCTACGACGAGGACGGCAACGAGGACCACGTCAGCATCAGCATCGAGAGCGATGCCATGACCGTCGACGACGTGCTCGCCGTCTTCCAGCTGCTCCAGGACCGCGGCGTGCTCACCGCCCAGCAGTCCAAGACCTGGCTCCACCAGCCCAAGGCCAGCCGCGAGGACCACGGGGAGACCACCGAGTGGGCCGGTCAGGACCTCCAGCAGAAGGTCAGCATGCTCTCCAAGGGCCTCAAGGTCCGCTCCAACGGGAGCTCGAGCGGTGGCGGGGCCGCGGCCAAGATGGCCCTGCTCAAGGTCAGCGAGGTCGAGAGCAAGCTCTCCGAGCTCAAGGACACGCTGCGGGGCCAGGCGCCCGACGACGAAGAGGACCCCGTCACGGCCTGACGGCTGGGTGGACGTGGTTGGGTCCTGCCACGCGGCCGCGGCCGACGACCACGACCGCGGGCGGACCGAAGAGATGAGATCTCCTCCCAGCCCCCGTCGAACGGGAACGTAGGCCTCCCGGCCAGCCGAGGTCCATCGCTGAGCTTAACCCCCTAGCAACCGGAAGGTTACACCCCTGGGGCCGCCGAGGCCGCAAAGCCCATAGCTGGCCACCGAGCATCAGGCCGGCAAGGCGGCGACATGGACACCTACCACATCTGGACGGACCTGGCCGACGGCGTCGACGACATGGCCTTCTGCCGGGACCTCGAGGCCTTCATGGATCACCTGGTCGACGAGGGCACCATCGAGGCCTGGCGCCTGCAGCGTCGCAAGCTCGGGTTCGGTCCCGAGGCCCTGGGCGAGTTCCACATCACGGTGGAGGTCACCGATCTCGCCCAGCTCGACCAGGCCTTCGAGCTGATCGCCCCGAGGACCGGCGAGACCGAGGGCAAGCACGCCCGGGTCTGGTCCAAGGTGACCAACTTCAAGGCCGGCCTCTGGCGGGACTACCCCGATCCCGAACGATCGGCGTGATCCGGCGGCAGGGCGCCTAACCGTCGCGTTCCTCGAAGAGCTGCTCGGCGATGTCCCAGGCCGTGCGCATGTGCGGGATGAAGATGCTGCCGCCGACGACCAGGGCCACGTTGAGCGCGT
>CAYXGD010000157.1:0-5267 GCA_964464425.1 uncultured Thermoplasmatales archaeon | reverse complement strand
GCTACGAGTTCCACGGCCTGTTCGAGTGCTCGGCCACCTACCTGATCATCACCGGCGACTGCCTGGCCCCCGCCGAGTACGCCGCCAACCAGGCCGGGCTCCCTTACGACAAGAACGCCACCAACGACCGCTACACGTTCCCCTTCGACCTGGGGGACGGGTGGACCCGGCTTGAGATCGTCCAGACGTGGCAAGACCCTGTGGCCGGGGCCGGGGCCATGATGCGCGTCAACCTCGAACCCATCGACAGCAACAACACCGAGGGGCACAGCGCTCGCTACGCCCGGGCCGAGGGAGGCTCGCCGGTCAAGCTGGTCCTGGCCAACGACGGCCAAGCCGCCGAGACGGCCAGCGACGAGGATCTGGTGCTGCCCGAGCAGGGTGGGACCGTGCGGACCCGGACCTTCCACCTCGGCTTCCAGGAGCTCCACGACCCCGGCGGGACCGGGTTCCTGGGGGCGGGCGCGGCCATCGAGCAGTCGTTCACGGTGTACGTGAACGTGACCTACGGTGGCGGGTGACCGCCTCAACCCCGTCGTGAAGGCAGACCCTGCGACCTGCTGAAGGCCTTCCTCTGGGTCGGCCCTCGGAGCCGATGCACGTCTTCTCTGCGTGGGCTTAGCCTGGTTCTTCGGTCGCCCGGACCACGGGCCCCAGCTCGGTCCACGCCACCTGGACCTCGGCCCCGTAGCAGCGTGACAAGGGCTCAGGCTGGAGCACCTCACGTGGCGAGCCGTCGGCCACGATCCCGCCGTCGAGGAGGAGCACCCGGTCGGCCTGGGCTGCCATGGCGGGGTCGTGGGTGGTCAGCAGCACGCCGCCGCGCTCGGCACGGTCCCGGAGCGCGGGGATCAACCGGCCGATGTGCGGCGGGTCCAGATGGCCGAAGGGCTCGTCGAGGAGCAGCCACGGTGCCGGATGGGAGAGCGCGCCGGCCAGCGCGACCAGCATGCGCTCGCCCGAGCTGCCGCTGGAGAGCGCCGTCGGCCCGTCGTAGCCGACCCGCGCCAGCCAAGGGCCGGGCTCGTCGGTCCCGTGGGAGCGGACGACCTCGTCGACGTCGACCAGGACCGGAGCCGGTGGCTCGGCGGCCAGGTACCAGGTGGTCGGCGTCCTGATCCGCCCCTGGTGGGGGAGCAGGCCGTGCAAGGTCTGGAGCAGGGTCGTCTTGCCGGCCCCGTTGGGACCCATCACCGCGACGAGCTGCCCGTCGAGCTGGAGCTGATCGATCGCCAGGACCTCGCGGCCGCCCCGGTGGACGACCAGCTCGCTGATGCGGATCACCGCGCGACCACCTCTCGGACGAGGTAGGCGCTGGCGATCAGCGCGGTCAGCACGCCGACGGGCATCTCGCCGGGCCACGCGATCACCTGGCCGATGCCGTCGAGCAGCAGCAGGGTCCCAGCCCCGGCCATGACCGCGCCGGGCACCAGGTGGAGCGGGTGCTCGCCGACCCGGCGCCGGACCAGGGTGACCGCCAACAGGCCCAGGCCCGGGATCACGCCCGCCAGGACCACGGTCCCAGCTCCAGCCAGGGAGACGACCCAGGCGGCCGACCAGCTGCCGGCCTCGAGCCCGGTCCGGGACAGCAACAGCTCGCGCCAGCGCGCCACGGCCAGGCCGGTCGCTACGGCGACCAGGGCGCCGCCGATGATCAGGTGCTGGGGGGTGACCGCGGGCAGGGCGCCGCCCAGGCTGGCATGGAGGAAGGCCAGGGCGGTCGTGGCGGTCAGCCCGGGGCCGAGGAAGAGACCGAGAGCGGCCAAGCTGACGACCAGGCCGGCCACGGCGATGCCGCGGGTCAGGACCATGGGCAACCCACCCCGTGTCCGGCCGGTGATCCGGGCGACGAGCAGGGCCCCGGCGACAGCTGCCACGGCCTGGAGCCAGAGGTCCACCGGGAGGAAGAGGGCCGGGAGCGCCCCCCACAAGGGGCCGGCCAGGCTCGCGTCGATCCGTGCGTCGCGGGCTTGGGCCTGGCTGGCCACCGCTGCCACGCCGAGGCCGGCCCCGGCGACCACGGTGGCCAGGGCGACCTGGCTGCGCAAGCCCAGGATGGCCTGGGGCGCCGTCGAGGGATCCAGGGGGCGCGGGGCCAGCAGGATCCGGGCGACCAGCGCGGCCACGGCTGCCGCCAGGAGGGCGACCAGCCAGAGGCCGCGTCGGCGGGTCACCCCCGGCGCCTCCGCAGGGCGGCCAAGCCCAGGGCGAGCAGCACCACGCCGGGGGGCAGCGGGATGCCGTCGGCGGGGCCCTCCTCCTCGGTACCGCTCGAGGAGCGCCCCTCGTCCTCCTGGCTGGGCGGGGCGGGAGAGGGGTCGTGCTGGGAGACGTCCTGGTCCTGGGCCTCGGGCGGCGGTGCATCGTCGCCCTCGCCCGGGTCCTGGACCGTCAGGTGGAGGGTGCGGGCCCCGGCCAGGGTCTGGACCTCGATCTCGTGGTCGCCCGGCGGTAGGCTGTGGCGGTGGATCAGCGAGACGCGGCCTTGGCCGTCGTCCCTCTCGGCACCCCAGTCGATCGACCAGGAGCCGCTGGCGTCGGTGTTGACGATGAGCGTGACGTTGGTCCCCTCGACCAAGGCATGGACGCCGAGCACGCTGGTCAGGGCCCAGCGGCGCAGGTCGCCATCGTCGTTGCCGGCCCAGACGCCGGTGCTGTGGAGGGCCGGTCCGTGGGCCGCCTTGGGCATCTCGACCCGGTCCTCGACCTCGCCCGTGTTGGCGTCGAGCAGGTAGAAGGGGCTCTGGTCGCTGTCCGTCGGTGGGCAGCACGTGGTCAGGTCCGCGTTCCAGTAAGGCAGCCAGAGGCGCCGGTCGCCATCGATGGCCGGGCTGTCGGCGACGGTGAGCGTCTGGCTCCCCCCGAGGTTCTGGAGCTCGTCACGGGCGTTGAACGCCCACTTGACGCTCCCGTCCGAGACCCGGATCGCCTGCACCAAGCCGCTGATATCGCCGACGATCGCCAGGCCGCTGACCAGGCTCGGCGAGCTCGTCACGTGGTCATCGAACGGGGCCGTCCAGTCGCGGCTGCCGTCGGCGAGCTGGCGGGCTTCCAGCGCGTCCCCGTCACGCAGGGGGACGAGGACCCGGTCCCCGGCGAGGGTCGGCGCACCGACGACCTGCGCACCCAGGTCCTGCGACCAGACCTGCTGACCGGTGTCGCCCGATAGCCGGAACAGTTGGCCGCGGTTGGCCTGGCCCGGGACGAACCCCGCGACGACCACGTCGCCGTCGGGTGTGACCGCAGGCGTGGCTTCGACGGCCATGTCGCCACCGAGGTCGGCCCTCCAGACGACCTCGCCGGTGCCCTCGTCGACCCGGAGGACGGTGCCAGCCATGTCGGCCAGGATCACGTCGCCGGAGGCGTGCTGGACGGGCGAGGCCATCCGGACCAGGGCCGCGTCACGGGTGTTGTCGATGGGCACCCGCCAACGCTCCTCCCCCATGGCGTCCATCGCCACGGCCGCGTCGGCCTCGGGGACGGCCACGACGTGCGAGCCGGTCCACAACGGGGCCGAGCGCATCGGGCCAGGCACGTCGACCTGCCAGGCGACCTGGCCCCGGGCATCCAACGCGACCAGGGTCCCGGACAGCGTGCCAGCCATGGCCAGGCCCGCGGGCCCCTCGATGATCTGGGTGATCACGCGATCGTCGAGCTGGAGGGTGTCCATGCCCGACAGGTCGTTGGGCGCCCGGACAGCCAGGCGGCCTCGGTTGGTCGGGTCGGCGTTCTCCTCGGTCCAGGCGGCGCTGGCCAACGGAGCGGCCAGGAGCACGACGATCAACAAGAGCGGTGTCAGGTGTCGCAAGCGTCTCCCTCCACGGTGACGATGAGGTCGATGGTCGCTGGCTGCGGGGTGTCGGTCCGGGTGACCGGGACCCGGTAGTGCCCGAGAGGCAGGTCGGGCAGGGGCCTCGCGCCTGGCCCCAGGGTGTGCCCGGCCAGGTCGGCGACCACCGTCTGGTCCTCCAGGGTGTGCAAGGTGACCTCGCGGCAAGCGGCGGCCTCGCTGGGCGAGAACCAGGCGTTGACCCGTGGACCACCGATCTCCTCGTGGGCCCACGTGGCCAGCATCCAGGCGGCCTGGTCGACGTAGGGCCCTATCCGGGTCGTCCGCCCGGGGTCGACGACGAGCACCCGGTCGGGGCGATCCTCGATGCTCGTGCCCCGGAACATCGGCCGCTGGGCGATGGTGCCCGGGTCCTGGCGCATGGTCGCCGTGGCGATCACGAGATCGGGGTCCTCGCGACCGATGGCTTCGGAGCTGATCTGCTGGTACCCTTCGAGCCCGGCCTCGGCCGCCACGTTGGTCAGCCCGGCCAGGCGCATGATCGTGTCGACGTCGGTGCCCGCCCCAGCGGTGAGCCCCGCCGGGAACAGGATCAGGGCCTTGGGCCGGTCGGTCCCTGCCAGCCGGTCCTCGAGGTCGGAGAGGTTGGCCCGGATGCCCGCCAGCACCGGTCGGGGATCGACCGGTGGGTCGGTCGCGTTGGCGGCCGCCCAGAGCACCTGGCTCGTGGTCCCCAGCGTCGGCGAGCTCTCGACGACCTGGACGGGGACCCCGGCCTGGTCGAGACCCGAGCGGAACGCCTTGCGGTCCGGCCCCGACACCAGGGGGTGGGGCTGGTCGAGCACCAGCCTCGGCGAGAGCGCGAGGACCTCCTCGGTGGGCAGGGTGAACGGTCGTCCCAGACGCTCGGCGTCGGTCGGATCGGTCACGATGGCCCAGTCCGGCAGGCCGCTGACGGTCTCGGCGTGGCCCAAGCGCTCGAAAGCGTCGTAGAGCGGTTGGCTCGTGACGACCACGCCCCCTCCACGGTCGGCTTGGCCGGGGACCAGGGAGGTGCACCCGGCGGTCAGCACGAGGACCATGAGGAGCCCGATCAGGGCGCGCGGCGCGCTCACGGCGGCCCGGACGCGCCTGCCTCCTAAAAGGTGCCCCTGGGGTGTTGACATATCTCAGTTCTCCCCAGGCGGCGGGGGCGGTTCCCGCTGCTCCTACAAGTAGGCGCCTGGTCAGGGGGACCCGCGGTGCCGTTCATATACTCCGAGCCTAGCAGGTCAGGGTGCAGAGGCAACGCACCGTCCGGCTGGTCCCCGGACCTGCCGCTGCATCAACCCGTGGGGGAAACCCGGATGAGGTCGCAAGACAGAGCAACACCCAGCCGCCGTTCCGTCGCGCTTAGCACCAGCGGGCTGCTGATCGCAGCCGCGCTCTCCATCATCGCCGCCCCGGTCGGGGCTCAGGCCAGCCTGGACGGCTGCCC
>CAYXGD010000156.1:0-5294 GCA_964464425.1 uncultured Thermoplasmatales archaeon | reverse complement strand
AGGACCCGGTGTCGGAGGATCCGACCGCCGTCGACCACGAACCGGCCCTCCTCCTCGGGGAGCTCGAAGCGCTGACCGGTCGGCGGCACCGTGGGTCCCCCCATGAAGCCCAGATCAAGCGCCCCGGTGTGGGTCCCGGTCAACTGGACCTTGCCCTCGACCAGGCCGTCGGAGATCTCCCGGAACCCGTGGGCCTGGTAGTCCAGGTCGGGGAACGCCTGGGTCAGCGCCACCATGGCCTCGACGAACGTCTCCCGGTCGACCGCCTCGGCCTCACCGTTGTGGTCGAAGATGAAGCCGGGCGCGAGGAAGGTACCCAAGCGCTCGATGTCCCCGGCCTCCACGGCCTGGAGGCTCTGCTGGCAGACCTCTACGTTGTCTGGATCGGTCATGGGTCTCGCTTGGATGTCCCTGCGCCCGGGTACAAGAACGTGCGTCCGAACCGGCGTGGCGGCCGCGCGGTTCCCGTTGGCCTTAAGAGCGGGGGGCCCATGTGCGCTCCCTGATGGGTCAGGCCCACAAGGTGCGTTTCATCCACGAGGATCTCACCATCGAGGTCGACGAGGACGACTACATCCTCGCCTCGGCCGAGAAGGCGGGCCTCGACCTGCCCTACTCGTGCCGCATGGGCACCTGCTCGGTCTGCGTGGCCAAGGTCGACGGCGAGGTCGACCAGAGCGAAGGCATGATCTTGACCGAGGGGGAGAAGGAGGAGGGGTACTGCCTGCTCTGCATCGCCAAGCCGCGCGGCGCCGTGGAGGTCGACACGGAGGACGTGCCGTAGGCTGCTTGCGCCGGGTGCGCAGCTTCCGGGTTCGGGAGCCGCCGTGGCGCGCTGTCCGACGGGAGCGCCCTGGTCATCGATCTCGATCCTGCGGACCCCGCCGCCTTGCCCTCGGAGAACCGGCCGCCTGCAGCCACGGGTTCGCCTACGACCCTCCGCCCCGGCGGCGCCCTCCTACCACGCCGCTCAAGCGTGCTCGTCGGCCAGGTCAGCCAGGACCGGGATGCGTGCCGGCCGTCCACGGGCGGCCCGGAGGGCGAGGTAGAGACCCACGATGAGCACCACGAGGTTCCCGATCTGAGGGACCCAGCCCCACGAGAACACGAACGGGACCGGGAGGACCGCTTGACTGGCACCTACGCTCTCCGGCATCTGCCCGCCGGCGAGCACGTAGAGGGCCAACAGGTGCACGAGGCTGGCAACGCTGACCGCCAAGACCCCTAGGACACCCACGCCGATGGCTTGGATCGCGTTCCACCGGGCATACGAGCGCTCGCGGCCTGCGAAGAGGAGCACCAGCACCCCGGTGACCCAGGTCAGGACGTAGGAGAGCGCCCCGAGCCGACGATCGCTGTCGTCCTGGGGCTCCAGCGCACGCATCGCCCGGTCAAGCAGCAAGGCTCATTTGACCCTCTCGGTCAGCTAAACCCCGACGCCTGCGGTCTCCAGCACGGCTCTGGCGCGCTCTGAGAGCCGCTTGACGGTCCACGGCGGGTCCCACACGGTGGTGATCCGGAGTTGGTCGACCCCGTCCACCTGTGTCACGGCGTCGCGGACATCGGATCGGAGCAGGTCCATGGCCGGGCAGCCCATGGCCGTGAACGTCATGTCGACCTCGACCAGGGTCTCGCCTGCCTCATCCTGGACGCGGACGTCGTAGATCAAGCCCATGTCGACGATGGAGAGCGGGAGCTCGGGGTCATCCACGGTCTCCAGGGCCTGCCAGATGGTCGTCTCGTCGACCACGATCCCCAGGAAGCCGACCTCCCTTGATAAGCTCTTGCTCAGGCCTGCTTGGCCACCCGATCCAGGAAGCGTTCGTGGATCCGCGTGTCCGACGAGAGCTCCGGGTGGAAGCTCAAGGCGAGGATCGCATCCTGCTCGACGCCGACGATCTCGCCGGTGGGCAACCGTGCCCAAGGCTCGGCTTGGCCCCAGACCTCCCGGAACCGGGGGGCACGGATGAATACGCCGGGGAACGGGTCGTCGCCCAACGCTTCGGCGTGGACGGGGCTCTCGAAGGACGCCTTCTGGCGCCCGAAGGCGTTCCTGTCCACCGCCGTCTCCATCAGGCCCAGGAGCTCGGTGTCGGTCCGGTCGACCTGGGCATCGCCTTCCGAGGCGGCCAGGATCGCGCCGGCGCACGTAGCCAAGAGCGGCGTGCCGTCCCGGACCCGGCCATGGAGGTCGTCGAACAGGCCGGAGGAGCGCAGGAGCTTGTAGATCGCGGTGGACTCCCCGCCCGGAAGCACGAACCCCTGGCACGTGGCGGCTTGGGCTGGCCGGCGGACCTCGACCACCTCGATGGGCAGGTCAGCGGTCCTGGCGGCTTCGCGCAACGCGGCGGCGTGTTCCATGAACGCGCCCTGGACGGCCACGACCCCCACCCGGAGATCGGGCGTGCCAGCACCGTCCCCGGTGGGCCATGCTTGGTCGCTCACGGGCCCAGCCACGGGAGGCCCCAGCCTAAAAGTTTCGTGGAGCTCTAGCCACGACCCTGGGGTCACGTGTCCCTGGCGTGACACGACGCCCCTTTTCCCCCGGCAGACCAACCACGCTCGCACCATGCGCTGGATGGCTGCCGTCCTGACCCTTGCCCTCCTGGCCACCGCGGTCCCGACCGCCCAGGCCAACACCGGGTGCACGCACGAGCAGGTCGTCCCCATCGATGGCCTGGTCGAGGCCTCGGTCACCCTGTGCGACCGGACCGGGGACCGGGTCCCCGACAGGTACGAGATCCTGATCCCCCTCTACGATCTCGAGCTCTCCGGCACGCTGGACGAGGACCGCTGGGGCGGCGACGAGCGCTTCGAGGCCGAGACCGGTCTGACCGCCGGGTACCCCGTAGCGCCCACGGCCGAGGCCAGGGTCTCGGCCATCGATGAGGGGCGGGACAGCTCCTGGGACCGTTTCTACGTCTCGACGATCGCCACGGCCGCCCTGCCCACCGAGCCCGGCGTCGGCCTCTTCATCGGCGTCCAGGACAAGGATGGCGACGGGGTGTACGAGGAGGCCTACGTCGATGTTTGCGACAGCCAACGGTGCGTCTACGCCGCTGAGCCCTTCTACTTCATCGGGCTCCTCCTGGACCTCGTCCCGCCGAGCCTCTGGGGCGTGATCGGTGGCGCCGAGGTCCCAGGTGCCGGCGACGTCCTCCCCGAGAACCTGCCATAGCCCGGCGCTGGGTGCATCGGCCGAGGGGACCTAGGGTGCCCCTTCAAATGCCTAGGTCCGCGATGGCAGCATATGCTCGTCGCGGAGGGGCTGGTCAAGGCCTACAGGGGGACCCCTGTGGTCCGGGACGTCAGCCTGGAGGTCGCCCCCGGCACGGTGCTCGGCCTGGTCGGCGCCAACGGCGCCGGCAAGACGACCACCATGAAGGTGCTGGCGGGTTTGATCGCCCCCACCGAGGGCTCAGCCGAGCTCGACGGGCGCCCCACCGTCGAGGCTAATGTCCGCCGACGCATCGGGTTCCTCCCTGAGGACTCCCCCCTCTACGATGAGGAGACCCCGATCTCCTACCTGCGCTTCTTCGGGCAGATCTACGCCATGGATCGGGCGACCATCGACCAGCGTTCCTGGGACCTGCTCGACCGGCTCGGCCTGGAACGCAAGCACTGGGAGAAGCCGACCGGCAAGATGAGCAAGGGGATGCGGCGCAAGGTCGCCATCGCCCGGACCGTGCTCCACGACCCCGACGTGCTGATCCTCGACGAACCGACCAGCGGCCTGGACCCCCTCACCGAGCGCGACCTGAACCGGTTCATCGCCGAGCTCCGCGACGACGGCAAGGCGATCCTCCTCAGCGCCCACAACCTCCGCCAGGTCGAGGAGCTATGCGACGAGATCGCCATCATGCACGAGGGCGAGATCGCCACGCGAGGGACCCTCAACGAGCTCCGGGATCGCTGGGGCACCCGCGCCTACTTCCTCCGATCGACCGTCCCGTTCCCAGGGAGCAACGGCCACGGCAAGGCCCACGAGGCCCGGTTCGAGCAGTTAGCCGACCTCGAGAACGCCCTGGAGCACATCCGCGAGCAGGACGGGATGGTGCTCGAGATGGAGAGCATCGCGCCCAAACTCGAGGACATCCTCGTCGAGACCGCCCGGGGCTGAGCCATGACGAGGGCCCTGCTCCGGATCGCGACGGCCGAAGCCAAACGCCAGGTCGGGATCTTCGATCGCAAGGTCCTGATCGCCGCTCTCGTCGTCGGCCTGGTCCTCGGCCTGTCGTGGCCTGCGATCCAGGATGAGGGTGTCCGTCCCGACGCCGGCATCTACGTCGTCGGCGTCCAGGGCCCCACGCCCCTGGACGCGGTGATCGACGACGAACCCACCTTCCTGCGGGTGGATCCCGAACGGGACGGGTACGCCGTCGAGGAGCTGGACCTGTTGATCCGAGGAGAGCAGGTCTCCTACGACGCGAACTCGGAGAAGTCCAAGGCCGCCCTCCGCCAGCTCGAGCTAGCGACCAACCGATGGCTCGACGAGGCCTACACCGACGAGGAGGATCAAGGCGCCGCCTTCCCGGTCCGCGTCAACGCCATCTACCAATCCCGCACGGTGGTCGGCGGGCCCGCCCAGCAGGACACCGGCGACGGCCAGACCCCGACCCCCGGTCCCGACGACCAGACCGGCGACGACCCCGGCCGATCCGACCAGGGCAACCAGACCCCTCAGAGCAACCTCTCCGAGGACGAGGACCCTGACCTCCTCAACGAGGAAGGCACCCGCCAGACGGGCCTGCGCCCCGACCAGCTCGACCCACCGTTCCCCCTGGAGAGCTTGCTGCTCACCTTCGCCTACCTGATCCCTCTGACGTTCATGAGCGAGCTGTACTCCGGGTCGATCTTCTCCGAGAAGATCCGCTCGCGAGGGATCATCCTGCTCTCCGGCCCGGTCACCAGCGCTGAGGTCCTGATCGGCAAGAGCCTGCCCTACGTGGCCGTCATGGCGCTGATCGCCGTCGGGGTGACCATCGCGATCGGCTCCAGCATCGTCGGCCTGGCCGCGGTGGTCCCGATCGTGGCCTTCGTGCTGGCAAGCTCGCTGTTCCTGTCCATCGTTTCCCGCAGCCAGCGCGCCCTGACGTTCCTGCTGGTCTCGACCAACGTCGGTCTGTCGACCTTCCTCTTCCTGCCGGCCTTGTTCACGCAGATCGAACCGGTGGCCTTCCTCTCCCCGGTGGCGGTCATCAGCGCCACGATCCGCGGGGACCCGGTCGGCCTGGGGCCGTTCCTCTACGCCACCGTGCCCATGGCCGTGGCCGCCGTCACGCTCACCGGGCTCT
>CAYXGD010000155.1:0-5392 GCA_964464425.1 uncultured Thermoplasmatales archaeon | reverse complement strand
ACCCTGGACGATGTGACCCTTCGCGTGGTCGACGGGTGGGCCAGCGAGACCGGCCGGTTCCTGGCTCGGATGACCGACCCGGACGGTCGGACCATGGAGCACGCTGGGGCCTACCTTCTCCTCTGGTCACGGGGGACGGGTGGCACGTGGCGGATCGATCGGTACGTCGACCTCACCGACGGCACCGGGGAGCTCCGGGGGTAGGGCGGCCCGGCGACGATGCCTCGTGGCGGTCACCGGAAGAGGGTGGCCAGCACCGCGCCGTCCTCGATCCTGTACGGGTCGTGGACGACGGAGACCTTGACGCGGTCGAGCATCTCTGTGGTCAGCCGGCGAAGCGGCCGGATCAGCCGGATCCTGACGTCCTCCCCCTCGTGAGCCTCGGCGACGAACCGCCCGTGCTCGCGGAGCTCGTCCAGGCGTTCCTCCAGGTCGATGCCAGGGGCTTGCAGGTGGATGTGGTCGCCCTGGTGGAGCACGCCTTGGTCGATGTGGACCAGGGCCGACAGCGCTTCGGGATCGTAGTCGACCAGGTGGCCGACCCGTTCTTCGGTCAACATGCAGCCCGGACGTGCGGGCCCGTGGGATGTGAGCCTTGCGCCTAGCCGCCGGTACGACGACCCGCCGACATCCCGACGAACCGCCGGAGGTGGCCGGTCAGTCCTCGACGATCCGGTAGACCTTGTCGCCGACGGTCACGGGCTCGGGGATGTCCACGGCCATCAGCTTGCCTTCCTGGATCTCGTCGGAGCCCTCGATGTGGGTCTCCTCGAGATCGATGTCGCGGCCCTCGTGCTCGATGACCAGGTAGTGGCCCTCGTGGACGTCCACGCTGACGCGAACGGTCGCCTGCCCGGCCTCGTCGTGGTAGGCCTCGACGACCCCGACCTCGATCCTGTGGCTCATCGCCCGGACAACGACGGGTGGGGATGTAGGGCTTGCGGCCGCGCCGGTCGCCGATGGCGGACGCTCGACGGTGACGATGGAGCACGATCAGCCCGAGTCAGCCGGGATCGTCGTGGCCAGCCGGTTGGATCCGGCCAGCGGGTTCCCCGGCGCGACGCGGCAGCCCTAGAACCGCCACAGGGGCCCGCCGGGTGGCTCGGGCGGATCGGCCTCGCCGAGCACGTCGGCCGGCCATTCCGAGAGGCTGGCCTGCCGGTGCTCGGCCTTGTCCAGGCTCGAGAGGCGCACGCCCAGCAGGCGGATACGTTCGGTGGGCGCGGCCTCGTCGTAGAGCTCCAGGACCACGGCCAGGATGGCCTCCGCCTCGTCGGTGGGGGCCTGGAGCGTCCGGGCGTGGGTGGTCGTCTCGAAGCTGGCCGTGCGCAGCTTGAGCGTGATGGTCCGAGCCTGATCGGTGGCGGCCTGCAAGCGATCGACAGCTTCCCCGACCACGCTGGCAAGCCGGTCGCGGGCCTCCTGGGGGGCCAGATCCTCCCGGAAGGTGGTCTCGGCGCCGACGGACTTGCGGTCGTGGCTGGGGTCCACCGGCCGGTCGTCGTGGCCTCGGGCGAGCGCCACCATCCTGGGGCCCCAGGTGCCGAACCGGTCGGCCATGGCCTCGGGGTCAGCCTTGGCAAGCGCCGCCACGGTGCGGATGCCGGCCTCCTTGAGAGTCTCGTAGGTCTTGGGCCCGACGCCCGGGATGACCTTGGCTTCCAGCGGCCCGAGCGTGTCCTCGACCCTGTCGGGCGGGACGACCGTGAGGCCGTCGGGCTTGTCGAGGTCCGAGGCGATCTTGGCCACCAGCTTGTTGGGCCCGATGCCGATGCTGCACGTCAGATCGAACCGGTCCTGGATGGCGTCCTTGAGCTGTTGGGCTAACGCCTTGGCTCGGCGGAAGCTTCCCTGGCAGGAGGGCGTCACGTCGGCGTAGGCCTCGTCGATGCTGGTCTGCTCGAGCACGTCGACCAGCCCCTCGACCAGGTTGAAGACGCCCCGGCTGACCTGGCTGTAGTAGCCGTGGCGTGGGCGTAGGTAGACCCCGTTGGGGCAGGCCCGCCAGGCCCGGCTGATGGGCATGGCCGACCGGACGCCGTAGTCCCGGGCCTCGTAGCTGGCCGCCGCGACCACGCCTCGGCCCTGGCCCTTCTGCGGGTCAGCGCCGATGATCACCGGCTTGCCTTGGAGCTCGGGGCGGTCGCGCTGCTCGACCGACGCGTAGAACGCGTCCATGTCCAGGTGGACCACGACTCGGTCGGTCACCGTGGTCCCCCTGGAGAGCCCGAACGGGCATAGCCGTTCGGTTCGGGCGGATCGAGGTGCAAGATCACCCGGTCGCCGGCCGTCCCCACGGGGACCGATGACATCTCAGCGGGGTCAAAAGCCTAGCGTCCCGTCATCCTGGCGTGGCCAGGAACGACACGACGTACCCATCAGGATCGTTCAGCGTGAACACGCGCCCGTAGGGGCGATCCTCTGGGCCGTGCTCGATGGTTGCCTTGGCCTCGCGGGCCCGGTCGTGGATGGCGTCGACCTGGTCGGGGCCGTCGACGGTGATGTACAGCGCGACCCCCGCGCCCAAGGGCGTGGAGACCCAGTCCTGGAAATCGGCGTCGTCGTTGGCGTCGATGGCCCCCAGGCTCAGGTAGGCGCCGTCGAGCTCGAGGTCGGCGTACCAGAGCTGGCCCTCGTCGGAGCTGTAGCTGTCCTCGACCTCGAAGCCGAGCTGCTCGTAGAAGGCGAGGGAGGCGTCGATGTCGTGGACGTTGAGGAAGGCGTTGATCGATGCCATCGGGCCGCCATGCTGGCCTGGCTTGAAGAACCTGTGGTGACCGAGCGGCGGCAGGCTCGTCAGTCCTCGCGGACCAGGAACACGTCGGCGAAGGCCTTGACCGGTAGATCGGTCTGGATCTCCACCTCTTGGCCGGCCACGGCCTCGTCGACGGGGTGATGGTCGATGGCCAGCGCCGAGATGGCTTGCTCGATATCGACGCCGTCGCCGGCGATGTGGATCATGTCCCCCGGATGGAGCTCGCCGAGGTCCAGCCGGATGACCGCCTCGTGCTCTCCCTCCTGGTAGCCCGTGACGACCCCGATCCAGTCCTCGTGCTTCATGACCTCCAGCCTCTCCAGGTCACCCTATGTCAAGGTTCAGGCCAAGGGTCCCAGCCTGGCCGAGGTCTTGGAGGCGTTGAAGCCAAGGTTCAACCCTGAAGGCCGCTCAGAAGGGTCACCATGGTCAAGGCGACGTGGAACGGCCAGGTCATCGCGAAGAGCGACGAGACGGTGGTCGTCGAGGGTAACCACTACTTCCCGCCGGACGATGTGGACCGAAGCGTCCTGGAAGAGAGCGACCACCGCACGGTCTGCCCCTGGAAGGGGCAGGCCAGCTACTACCACGTCGTGGTCGACGGTCAGGTCAACCAGAACGCGGCCTGGTACTACCCGGACACCAAGCCCGAGGCTGCCGACATCGAGGATCGGATCGCGTTCTGGAGGGGCGTGGAGATCGTCGAGTAGCTCAGGGGTCTGTCCGCTCGGCAGCAACGCGTCGAGCCAGCCGCGCCTCGGCCATCTCGACGGCCAACCGATGGCTGGGTGCATCCTGCTTCGTCGAGCGCCCAAGCAGCTCGACCACGGTCGCCTCGATCCCTTCGATCTTCTCCCGTGCCCCGCGCCGGACGGCCTCTGTGGCGCCGTCGCGGGTCGTCATCACGCCTTCGATCGCCGCGCCGGCGTTGACGACGAGATCGGGCGCGTAGACGATGCCGGCCTCGTGGAGGGTGTCCCCGGCCTCGGGGCTTGCCAGCTGGTCGTTGGCCGACCCGCAGACGGCCTCGGCCTGGAGCTGGTCGACCTCGCTGGTGGTCAGGATGCCACCGAGGGCGCAGGGCACCAGGACCGTGCAGGGCGTGGTCAGGATCTCTGCCGGGTCCACGATCTCGACCCCGATCCTGGCGGCCTTGTCGATCCGAGCATCGTCCAGGTCGGCGCCGATCACCGTCCCGCCGGCCTCGATCAAGCCTCTGGCGACCTCGAGGCCGACGCCGCCCAGGCCCTGGACGGCGAACCGGTGACCGTCGGGCGACGGGTCGCCGTGGAGGACCGTGAGCACGCCACGGATGCCGGCCAGGACGCCCAGGGCCGTGCTGCCGTTGGGATCGTTCCCGCGTGGGTTGACATGGTCGGTGACCTCCCGGACGTGGGAGAGCTCGGCCTGGCCGGTGCCGACGTCGGGGCCACACAGGTAGCGGCCGTCCAGGCGGTCGATGGCTTGGCCCAGGACCCGGTAGGCCGCCGGTCGATCGAGCCCGTCGTGATCCAGGATGACCGCCTTGGCGCCCCCAGCCGGCAGGTCGGCCATGGCCAGCTTGAGGCTCATGCTCCGAGCCAGGCTCATGGCCTCGGCGATGCCTCGGGCCTGATCGTCGTAGGCCCTGCGGCGGATGCCACCGCCGCTGATGCCAGCGATCACGCGGTGTAGGACGATGACGGCGCGCAGCCCGGTGGCGGGGTCCTGGAGGGTGACGAGCTCCTCGTAGTCGCCGCCGGGCACGTCGACGTCGAAGAGGGGGCCGGGTCCGGTCACGGACGGGCAAGGCGGCTCCTGGGGTTTGGGTCTAGCTGTCGAGGCGAGGGTGAGAGGAGGAGCGGGGCAGGGGTGGGCGGTGAGCCCAGGTCCCTGCCCCGGGGTTGGAGGTACCTCCCGTGTGCCTCCGCACGTCGTTGTTCAGAGAGAGGAGAGGAGGAAGAGAGGGGGACGCGCGCCCCTGACAAGGAGGCGTCAGGCCTCAGCGGCTCAGCGGACGTACGAGATCAGGATGACCTCGGTGGTCCCGCTCGTGAGCAGGTTGACGGCCTGGCCGTCCTCGACGGTGACGTCGATCGTACCGCCGCTGAGGTGCTCGCGCTCGTAGTCGGCGTCCTGGTACCAGGAGCCGCCGAAGACGTTGGCGTTCTCCCGGATGTGCAGGATCTCACCCAGGGGACCGGTCACGGTGAGCTCCTGCTCGAAGGAGACATCGTCCACGTGGTAGACGTGGAGGCCGACCAGGGCACCCTCTGTGAGGTTGGCGGTCTTGGTGGTGTTCTCCTCGCCATCCTCGAAGCTCATCTCGGTCTCCTCGAGCTCGAGCATCTCGGCCTCGGCCGGCGCGTGGGCGCCGGGCAGCCGGACGGTGATCATCTCCTCGTCGTCTGGGCCGGAGATGTAGCTCGTGAAGAGCACGTACTCGCCGGGCTCGTCCAGCTCGTGCTCGACCAGCCGGGCATCCGAGGTGTTCTCGTCGCTTTGGTTGGGCCTCTCGTCGTGGTCGTGCTCGGCCCGATCGATCCCGATGGCCTCGACGAAGCTGTCGTCGCTGTCGTAGACGTAGATGGTGGCGCGGGCGTCCTTGGGCAGCTCGAAGCCGATGACGTCGTGGCCTTGCGTGTCGATCAAGGCGAC
>CAYXGD010000154.1:0-5429 GCA_964464425.1 uncultured Thermoplasmatales archaeon | reverse complement strand
AGGCCGACCACGTCATGCTCTTCGGCCTGGCCAACGACGAGCTGGGCTACATCGTGCCCGCCGACGACTACGTCTACCCCACCCTCTTCCCCGGCATCTACAGCGACGGGACCGACCGGTGCGGTGACGACGACCACTACGAGGAGACCGTCAGCGCCTCCAGCTACATGGCCCCGGGCGTGGCCCGGGCCCTGGCCGGCCTGCTGGATCCCAGCTACGAGCCCGAACCGTACCCGACCACCGTCGGCGGACCGGTGGACAGCAGCGGGGACGCCCAGGACCTCGAGGACTGGGACCCGGCTGACACCCGTGGCGTCTGGATCGACACCAGCCGGTCCAGCGGCCACGAGTACGAGGAGGACATGCAGGTCCGCGTCGACGTGCCCGAGGGCCTCTCCGGTTGCTGGGGCTTCGTCAACGGCCACGGACAAGATCTCGGCCAGAGCCCGGGTGAGGAGACCCGCGGCTTCTACGTGGACCTGAACGGCGACTGCGAGCCCGGCGAGGGCGACGGCTACCTGTTCGCCGACGCCTGGGCGCTGTCAGAAGGCCAACCGTACTGGGATCCCAGCTGAGCGGTCCCGACGCCTCAGGCCTCCGGCTCCAGGCCGTGCTGGACCTGGCGGGTGAGCTCCTCGGCGCCCTCGGCGAACCGTCTGGCGTGGGCGTCGAGCCGCTCCCGGGGCCTTCGATCCCGGTTCGGCGGCTTCGACCGCTGTCGGGCCTCGACGCCCAGGTCGGCTAGGGCGGCTTGGCAGTCGGCCGGTGCGCGGGTGACCACCCGTCCTCTCGGGGCGGCCTCGCTGGTCAGGCAGCTGGTCTCGAGGATATCGACACCCCGGGAGATCAGCGTCTCGTGAAGCTTGGCCAGGTGGTCGACGCCATCGATCTCGAAGATGACCTCGGTCGGTGGGTATGTGTCGGGCATGTCGGCTGTCTCCTTCGCCGAGCAGCCACGGAGGGATCGGGGTGTCTCAACCCGTACCGCCTCGGGTCCGGGCTCGGTGGTCGAAGGGACCCTTGCCCCTGGCATAGGGCTTGCGGGGACACCTCGGGCCCGACGTGCTCGTCCACGTCGAGCGAGGCGGCCATGGAGGTGACCCTGGAGGTGGTGGATGTGCGGTCCCCGTCACCTTCTTCGAGACGGTTGGGAGAACGTATATATGGGCGGTAGAGGCAACACGGGGCTCGACCTGGCCCGGCCAGGAGGCCGCGGACAGCGTCTGTTGCGCGGTGGTCGCCATGGACGTGCCCAGCCAGACACGCGACGACGGTGGGCGTGGGACGGTCGACGGTCTCGTGCTGCTCTCGGTGAGACGCAGCCAAGCGCGGTCCGAGGTGCTGGCCTTCCTCGCCCGCCGCGGCCCCTCCTACGTCACCTTGATCGCCGAAGGTACGGGCCTGCGGGTGAACACCGTCAGCGGGGCCCTCAACGGCGCTGGGGAACGGTACAGCCAGGAGCTCTCCCTGGTCTCGCTTGGCCTGGTCGAGGAGGTCGAGCCGGGCCCGGTCCCCACGCCCGGCATCTCGAGGTTCTACACGTTGACCGACGAGGGACGGGCCGTCGTCGCGGCCCTCCAGAACGGGGAGGGTCACCGGGCCGACGTCGGGCGTACCAGCAGCCGGTGACCCCGGCGCGTTGGCGACCGCCGGACCGGCACCGTTCAGCGATCCTCGGCCAGGCTCTCCTGGGTCTCCTCGAGGAGGTCCTGGGCCCCATCGGCGAAGGCACGGGCCTCGGACTCCAGCCGGTCCTTGACGCTCCGAGCCCGCTTGGGCACCGCAGACCGCCGCGTGCTCGAGACCCCTAGGTCCTCGAGGACCTGCTGGCACTGCTCCGGGGCCAGGGTGACGAAGCGACCGCGGAACCCCGAGCCTCGACGGGTGCAGGTGGACTCCAGCACCGCGACCCCGTTGGCCTCCAGGGTCTTGTGGAGGTACGCGAGCTCCTCGATGCCGTCGATGTCGCAGTGGATCTCGACCGGGTCGGCGTGTCGGGCCATGTGCCTGCTCTCCTCAGCCGAGCTCGGTGTGGGGTCGTGCCGCGTGGCGGGCCGACCCGCTGATCCCCCAGGGCTCGGTAGGCCAGGGAGCGGTTATCCCCGGATAGAGCTGTTGGCCAGGCCGCTCTGCAGGTCGCTGTGTAGGTACGCCTGTCGGCGCGGGTGGCGCGGCCTCCAGCACCGATTCGACGGACCTGCAAGAAGCTACATGCGTTGGGCCCCGGCAAGAGACCGTGTGGCCCGGCCGACCGTGGGCCAGCCTTGAGCCTGTAAGGTGTCGCTATGGATGGAGCCGACGAGCCTCAGCGGAGCCCAGGTTACGCCGACCAACTCGACGGCCTCGTGCAGCTGTCGGTCCGTCGCAGCCAGGCCCGCGCGGAGGTCCTCCGGTTCGTGGCCCGCCGCGGCCCGGCCTACGCGACGTTGATCGCCGAGGGCACCGGGCTGCACCTCAACACCGTGATCGGTGCCTTGCGGGGGGCAGGCGACCGGTACAGCGAGGAGCTATCGCTGCTGGCCGTCGGCTTGGTCGAGGAGGTCGAGCCAGGCCTGGCGACCATGACCGGTGTCTCCAGGTTCTACGGCATCACCGAGGATGGGCGCATGGCCGTGGAGGTTCTGGGGGACGGTGGGCAGCGCTCGGACGCCTGACGACCGGTTGGCCCGTTCAAGCCTTGGCTCGCCCGGAGCCCTGCTCCTCGGCGGCCTCGGCGGCCGCGGCCAGGTCGGCCTGATGCTCGGTCCCGGTACCGGCGGCCTTGAGGGCCAGCCGGAACGACGCGCCGGCCCCAGGCTCGCCATCCACCCGGTCGGTCGCCCAGGCCTTGGCGCCCAGCGACCGGGCGACGGTGTGCACGATGTACAGGCCCAAGCCCTTGCCCGAGGAGCCCTGATCCTTCTCGGCCCGCTGGAAGACCGTCTCCTTGAGATCGTCGGGGATCCCGGGCCCATCGTCATCGACGCGAACGACCCACCGGTCGCCTCGACGCTGGGCACCCAGGGTGATGGTGGCCTCGGGCCCAGCATGCCGAAGCGCGTTGCCGACCAGGTTGACCAGGGCGTCCCTCAGCAGCATGGAGCCGTGGACGCGGATGGGCTGGCCGGGCAGGTCGGTGGTCACCGTGGCCTGGGGATGGCGTTGGGCGAAGCTGCCGGCCACCGAGGTGATCAGCGGGGCGAGGTCCATGGGCTCGGGCTCGACCTCGTCGATCTGGCTGAGCACATCGACCCGCTCCAGGAGCTCGGCGATCTCGTTGACCCCGGTGTAGGCCGACCGGACCCGCTCGCGCTGATCCTCGCCTATCCCGTCGTCATCGGCCAGGATCTCCAGGTGGAGCAAGGGCATGCCGATGTGGTTCCCGATGTCGTGCCGGAGCAGATCGACGTAGAACTCGGCGCGCTCCTTCTGGCGCTCCAGCTGGAGGCGCAGGTGATCCTCGGTGAGGTCCCGGACCCGGCCCTGGAGCTTCCCGGACCGGTTGGAGCGGACCGTGACCTCGACCATGCGCATCCGGCCGTTGGGGAGCGTGACCGCGGCCCGGTGCTTGCCCTCCTCGACGGCGTACCGAGCGAACCGGGGCCGGCCGCCATCCTGGGTCGTGGCCAGCAGGTGGGCGACGTTCTTGCCGGCGAGCCGCTCGCCCGGCCGGCCGAGGAGGCGTGCCAGCGCTGGGTTCGCGTAGGTGATCCTCCCGTTGGGCTTGCAGAGGTAGGCACCCTCCGGGAGGCCCTCCAGCAGGTCGACGTAGCTGGAGGCCTGCTTGCGCACCGCCTCGGCCTGCGCCAGCTCGCGGGCCTGCGCGTTGGCGTAGGTGTCCGACAAGCTCTGGCGGCCCGACGGTTCCCGGCTGAGCATCTCGGTCCGGAGATCCGGGTCGAGCCCAGCAAGATGGATCTCGAGGCTCAAGGCCAACAGCCCGGCTGGGACCAGAGCCAGGACCGCTGGACCGGCCGCCGACACGAGGAGGTCGGTCCCGAGGCCCAAGCCCAGGGCCTCGTCCAGGCCGACCAGCGCGGTCCCGTGGACGCCCGTACCGACCATGGCAGCCACGCCCAAGGGGACCCCGGGGAGGATGCCGATGCCGATCCGGTGCAGGCCGTGGTAGATGCCGTAGGCCGCCGTGACCCCGAGCATCGCCACCAGGCCGGCCACGAGCGGCAGACGCGCCCGGGTCGGTAGCCAAGCCTCCGGCACGGGGGTCGCCACGAACGCCGAGGCCAGGGAGAGCACGCCGATGGCGACACCGGCGGCCAAGGGCAGGCAGGCGACCTGGATGCCCGTCCGCCACCCTAGGGTCCCGTACACGAACAGGCCGAGGCTCACCAGGGCCGGCACGACTGCCAGGACCGGTGAGACCGCGCCAGCCTGGGTCGTCCGGCCGTCGAGGAAGAGGTGCAGGGTGGCTGCTGGGATCACCGCGATGAGGGCCACCATGGCCAGCAGGGGGAGGTGACCCATGCGACGGCGGAGCTGGAAGGCTGCCAGGCCGAGCCCCGCGAGCCCTGCGGCTGTCAGCAGGGCAGCCGCCACGGTCTCGAAGGCCGGCATGGTGGACCCAGCAGACGTCCGGAGCCAACCCGATGATAAGCGCTTCGGGACCGGGGGAACCCACCGACGGGGACCACAGGCCTTGTTCCCCTGGGGGATAGGGAGCCGTGGGTTCAAGGCCGAGGGCGCCCTGCCAGGCCTGATGCCGCTGGTCAGGCTGGACCTCGAGGACCAGGTCGCGATCGTCACGCTGGCTCGCCCCGACAAGCGCAACGCCCTCTCGCCGGAGCTGCTCCAGGAGCTGGTCGGCGCGCTCGAGCAGGCAGCCGAGGCCGAGCCCCGGGCCCTGCGCCTCCAGGGGGACGGCAGCGTCTTCTCCGCCGGTGGCGACATCGGGGCCATGGAGGACCGGCTGGGCGACCCGACGGCGACCCGGCAGGCCCTCGAGGACCTCCTCAACCCAGCCATCGAGGCCGTGGCCACCTTCCCAGCCCCGTCGGTCTGCCGCGTGCAGGGTGCCGCGGTGGGCGCCGGGCTCGGCTTGGCGCTGGCCTGCGACCTGACGGTGGCCGGCGAGAACGCCAAGCTCGGCGCCGTGCACACGCGCCTGGGTCTGACGCCTGACGGCGGGACCAGCTGGCTGCTCACCCGCCTGGTCGGCCCCAAACGGGCCCTGGCCATGGTGCTGGAGGCCAGCACGGTCACCGGCGCGGAAGCCGCCGAGATGGGCCTGGTCAGCCACGCCGTGCCCAAGGGCGAGCTCGACGCGACCACCGGCCGGCTGGTCGAGCACCTGGTCACAGGGCCCACCCAGGCCTTCCTGAAGGCCCGGGAGCTGATCACGGCCGCCACCGACCACGACCTGGCGACCATGCTCGACCGGGAGGCCGACAGCCAGGCCCTCATGTACGCCACCGAGGACCAGCAGGAGGGCGTCC
>CAYXGD010000153.1:0-5434 GCA_964464425.1 uncultured Thermoplasmatales archaeon | reverse complement strand
TCCTGCTGTGACTTCGTGACCGTCAAGGCGAGCTGGGATGGCGGCAGCGCCAACATCGGACAGTTCAGTCCCGGTGACTGGGTCGAGGTCCGCGACAACGGGACCCTCACCGAGGCAGCGGGCAAGGAGGTGACGTTCACGTTCACCTTCACTTCCGATGCGTTCATCGAGGAAGGCAACGGCATCTTCATGGACGACTTCACGGTCGGTGCCATGCAGGTGGACCTCGTCAACCCCGATCTGCTCGAGGAGGGCGCCGGCGACGGCCACGACCACGAGCACTAGCCGACCGGCGGCGGCCTGGCGGCCGCCCGCCTCTTCCCTCTTCTACATCTCTCCCACCTCCAGCCGCAAGGCCATCGGTCCACGGGCCCGGACCTGGCAAGCCCCTGGCTCGAGGCATACGACGGTCCCCCGTGTTCGAGGAACCTACGACAAGGTTCATCACCACCTTGCCGGACGAGGGACCCACGCCAGCCTGCCCGATGGCATGCCAGAGGGCAGCGCCGGCATGCGGAACCGGATGGTCCCCATGTTCGACCCTGATCGATCCCGAAGGACGCTCGCGCTCGTGCTCGCTCTGACCGTCAGCCTCCTGGTCCCAGGATGCGTCGAGACGGTCAAGGATCAGCTCGAGGAGGGGGATGGCGTCGGCCAGGCCCAGCTCGACACCAACCTGGCGGTCGCGATCTCTTTCACCAACGCGACCGACGCTCTCGACGGTGCCGGCCTTGCCCTCGACGCTGTCGAAGCCCGGCCGGCCGACGGCGGGGCAGGCACGGCCTTGGAGCTCCCTAGCAACGACACGCGGCTGGGGGCCACCGGGCAGACAAGCCTGGAGGCCACGGGCCAGCTCCGGGCAGGCAGCTACGACCAGCTCCGGCTGACCGGCACCGCCCACCTGCCCGCCGACCCGGAGGGCGACCCAGATCCTTCCGGCAACGCGTCGGGCAACGCGTCTACCTCGGACGAGGGGGACCAGGCCGAGACGGTCCCGGTCGAGATCCCCATCCAGCTCCGCTTCACGATCGACGAGGGCGCCCTGACCGAGATCGAGCTCGTGCTGGACGCCGGCGCCTCCTTCACCGAGGACGGCTTCGCTGCGAGCGTCGCCCGCGCCACGGTCAGCCAGGACGGCCAGCAGGTCGAGCAGCTCGACGATGTCCCGGTCGGCGACGGGGTCGATGCGGACGGGCAAGGCGAGCCCGGGCAACCGGCTGGTCCGCCGCCCAAGGCCCGGCTGACGGTGACCGGGCCCGATGGGGACGTGGCCTACGAACCCGGCCTGCGGGTCGAGGACGGCGTCTTCGTCAACGGCAACAAGACCGCCTACGCCCCAGGTGAGACGATCCGGTTCCATGGGAACGAGAGCGACGCGGTCAAGCAAGGCGCCGAGATCGAACGGTACGCCTGGGACTTCGACGACGGGACGACGGCCAACGGCTCGGCCGTGAGCCACGCCTACGAGGCCCAGGGCGTCTTCGAGGTGCGGCTCACGGTGACCGACTCGGCCGGCACCCAGGCCAGCCACATGGTCCGCCTGCTCGTCCTGCAGGCCAACTGGACGACCACGCTCCTCAACACGAGCTTCGAGGAGGGGGCAGAAGGTTGGACCACCAGCTCCAACGGCGAGACGACCTGGGCCTTGGATGGGCCGGGTCAGAACGAGAGCGAGACCTCCTGGCACGTCGGCCACCACCTATCGCACACCTTCGGGACACCCGTCCAAGGCGATTCCCCCGGTTACACCAGCGGGGCCGAGGCGACGCTGCTCTCGCCGAACATCACGATCCCGGCCAACTGGTCGGCTGCTGGGGTCAGCTTCCACCTCGGTGGGGCCAGCGAATCAGGCTTCGACGTCCTGACCGTGAGCTGGGCGACCGCCAACGGGACCACCGGCAAGATCGGGACCTTCAGCGGATCCCATGGGTGGTTCCAGGTCAACGAGACCAGCACGCTCTCGGCGGCCGCGGGCCAGCAGGTCCAGCTGAACTTCACGTTCACCAGCGATGCCTTGTTCGAGCAGGGCGACGGCTGGTACCTCGACGACCTGGTGATCGGTGGCGTGGACCTGCCCGTGCACAACCCGGACCTCGTCAAGCAGGCACCCAAGCGGTGACCGTCCCCCTCCCTGTGGGGGCCCTCGTCCGGTTCCCCCACAACACCCAAGCCCTCCAGGCCCATCCCGGGCGTGATGAGGCTGACCGCCGCTTGCCTGGCCCTGCTGGTCGTGACCGCCGGCTGCCTCGGCAGCCAGCTCGATGAGGCCGAGGACGGCAGCCGCCATGCTAGCGAGGTCGTCGAGCGCCAGCTCACGCCCGACGATCAGGGCGCCAGCGAGGTCTCCATCACCGCCGATCCCACCGATCCCAGCCACCTGGTGGCCGCCGCCAACAGCGATGGCGGTTTCGGCGTGTACGTCACCTGGGATGGCGGGGAGACGTGGAACACGAGCCGGTTCGAGCCGGCCGACGTCGGGACCGGCCAAGCGACCGGCTTCCAGGCCATCAGCGACCCGGTGGTCGCCTTCGGGCCCGATGGCACGACCTACCTGGCCGGGCTGGCCTACCTGCCGACCTCCGCTGTCTTCGTCGCCGAGAGCCGGGATGGCGGGGAGAGCTGGGAGGCCGTGCATCTCGTCCACGAGAGCGACCCGGCGGTCAACTTCAACGACAAGGAGTGGCTGGCCGTGAACCCCGAGACGGGCACGCTGATCGTCAGCTGGCAGATGGAACCGGCCGTCGACCAGTTGCGCAGCGTGGAAGGCTTGACCGGGGCTGACGTGGACATCGGCGACATCGTGGTCTCCCGAAGCACGGACGGGGGCCAGACGTGGACCGAGCCCGAGAAGATCAGCCGGGGGATGCACAGCAACGGGACCCAGGTGGCCGTCGCCAGGGATGGCCAGGTCCACGCGCTCTGGGTCAACTACGAGACCGGGACGCTGGACTACGTGCAGAGCGGGACCGACGGGCAGACGTGGACCGATCCCATAGCGGTGGCTGAGGTGGACACGGTCCCGGCCTACCCTCGGTACACCCGCATGCACACGCTACCGGCCCTGGCGGTCTCGGAGACGGGCCGGGAGGTCTACGCGGTCTGGCACGACAACCGGACCGGCGATGCCGATGTGCGGGCCGTGGCCAGCTTCGATGGTGGGCTCTCGTGGACAGAGAGCGTTCGCGTGACCGACGACGAGCCGGGCAACGGGGTGCTCCAGCTCTACCCGTGGGCCACCGTGGGGCCCGACGATCGGCTCCACGTGAGCTTCTACGATACCCGCCAGGACCCCCAGCACCCGCGGTTGGCCTACTACCACACAGCCGCCGAGCCCAGGTCGCTCGATTTCGGCCCAGACGGTCAGGTGTCGAACCGAACGTTCACGGCGTTCGACGAGCCCGGGTGCGGGGATCAGGGGACCTGCGAGGAGGCGAGGTCGCTCGGGGATTACACCGGCATCGCAGCCTCCGAGGCCGGCGTCCTCCCGGCCTGGGCTGATGGTCGGGGCGAGGTCTCGCGCATCTTCGCCGCCCGTCTGGGAAGCCCGTGACGCCACGGACCTGTTCGGCGGTGACTGGTCCCCGCGGACGAGGGCCGATGGGCTGGGGTTTTTATGCGCCGGGAGCTGGATGGGGGCCTGGGACCGGGGTAGCGCCCGACGGTCTCGGGTGGGTCACTGGATGCCTGTCAAAGAACGCGTGCTCTTCCCGTACCTGGCGGCGGCCTGGGCGTCAACGCTGATCCTCGTCGTCACCATCCTTGCCGGCAACGCCCTCGGCGAGCGCGGGCTACCTTTCCGGATCGGCGGCGGCGTGATCGCCCTGCTGGCCGGCGCGCTGGTTTGGTTCGCCGTCAGCGAGCCCCTGCGGTTGCGCCGGGCTGTGGACGAGGCCACCGAGGCCCTGAAGGCCAGCGAGCAGCGGTACAAGCACCTGTACGAGCATGCGCCGCTTGCCTACTTCACGCTCTCCGAGGAGGGCACCGTCGCCCGGGCCAACAAGCGTGCCAGCGAGGTGCTCGGTCGACCGGTCGACGAGCTTCAGGGCAAGCCCCTGGTCGAGCTCTTCGCCGACATCCCCGACGGACGTCCGAAAGCCGAGACCATCCTCGAGGACTTCCTCGAGGGCCGGGAGATCGAGGCCGACGAGGTCGCCATGCGCAAGGGCGATGGCGAGATCCTGTGGGTCCAGCTGACCATGCGAGCCACCGGACCGGCCGACGGCGATGGCGAGCAGTCCCTGTCCATGGTGATGGACATCACCGAGCGCAAGCGGGCCGAGGAACGGCTCAACCACTACGCCAAGGAGCTCGAGCGATCCAACCAGGACCTCGAGCAGTTCGCCTACGTCGTCAGCCACGACCTCCAGGAACCCCTGCGTATGGTCAAGAGCTACGTCAGCCTGCTCGAGCGCCGCTACAAGGAGGACCTCGATCAGGACGCCAAGGAGTTCATCGACTTCGCCGTCGACGGCGTCGAACGGATGGAGGCCCTGATCCGGGACCTGTTGGCCTACTCACGGGTCGGGACCCGAGGCGGGGATCTCGAGCCCGTGGCCGTCGGCGAGGTGCTCGAGGATGCCCTAGCCAACCTGGCCATGAGCATCGAGGAGGCCAGCGCCACGGTCAAGCACGACGACCTGCCCGAGGTCCGGGCCGACCCAGCCCAGCTCCGTCAGCTCCTGCAGAACCTGATCGGCAACGCGATCAAGTACCGCAGCGAGGAGCCGCCGGTGGTCGAGGTCGCGGCCACACCCCAGGGGAACCGGTGGGAGATCGCGATCTCCGACAACGGCAAGGGTATCCCCGAGAACCACCAGGAGCGCATCTTCGAGATCTTCCAGCGAGGCGAGGCCGGCCGGAGCGAGGTCTCCGGGACCGGGATCGGCCTGGCCATCTGCAAACGGATCGTGGAACGGCACGGCGGCCACATCACGGTGGATTCGGCCCCCGGCAAAGGCTCGACCTTCCGGTTCACGCTGCCCGATGCGTCGGCCGAGCTCCCTGACGATGCCACCGACGGCTGGAGCCCGCCTGTCGAGGACACCGCGCCGCAGACGTGACGATCCGGCGAACGCCCCTCCCCGGCTACCCCACCAAGACCCCCAGACCATGGCTTGATGGCTGCTCTCGTTTCGACGGGTGTGCGAGAGGGTTCACATACCCAGCTACCTCCACGAGGACCCGTCGGGACCGTGGGAGCCCCCGACGCAGCGGGCTCCCGTGCCCGTCGACGCGACGGAGGTCATCACCATCGAGCCCGAACGCGCAAGCGAAGGCATCGAGCGGGAGCCGACCGGCATCCCAGGCCTTGAGCAGGTCACCCGAGGCGGCCTGCCCAAGGACCGGCTCACGCTCGTCGCGGGGTCGGCAGGCAGCGGCAAGACGATCCTGGCCGCCCAGTTCATCATGGCCGGGATCCGGGATCTGGATGCCC
>CAYXGD010000152.1:0-5497 GCA_964464425.1 uncultured Thermoplasmatales archaeon | reverse complement strand
TCCGCGGCCACTGGGGCGTCTTCGAGCACGCCCAGATGACCCTCTGGTTCCGCGTGAGCCGCGCCTGCATGGCCCAGATCACCCGGCACCGGCACGTCAGCTTCGACATCCAGTCCCAGCGCTACGTGAACTTCAAGGATGTCGACCCCACCGACCCCGACGACATCCTTTGGCCGCGCACCTGGGATGCCGAGGAGGTCGTCAGCCGTGAAGGCAAGACCCCCATCGAGCTGCCCGTCGAGCGACGCAAGGAGCTCGTCACCGAGGCCTACACCAAGGCCGTGGAGGCCTACAACGAGCTGGTCGACGCCGGCATGCCCAAGGAGGATGCCAGGATGCTGCTCCCCATCGGGACCAAGGTCAACATCACGGCCTCGATGAACATGCGCACCGCCTTCCACATCGTCAGCATGCGCGGCGCCGGCGACGCCCAAGCCGAGATCCGCCAGCTCGCTGAAGGCATCGAGGAGGTCATGCGCGAGCACCTGCCCGTCTCGATGGACGTCTGGGACAAGAAGAAGAGCGCGATCGAGCGGCAACGGCTGAGCCCCTGACCCCGGGCTCGCCCAGGCGGCCCCCACCATCGGTCGAACCCCACGCCGCGGCCTTTGTATAGACCCGCAGGTATAGACCCGCAGGTATCGAGCCAGCATGCCCGAGGTCACCATCTACCACTACAACCGATGCTCGAAGAGCCGCGCGGCCATGGCCGCCCTCGAGGACGCCGGCATCGAGCCCCAGGTCCGCTACTACCAAGACGAGCCCCCGACCAAGGACGAGCTGCTCGACCTGATCGAGATGGCCGGCGGCGACCCCCGGCCTTTCGTCCGCACGAAGGAGGCTGAGGCCAAGAAGCTGGCCGACGAGGATCTCGACGACGCCGACACGGTCGCCGGGTTCGTGGCCAGCTACCCCCGGGTCCTCCAGCGACCGATCCTCGTCGCCGACGACCGGGCCACGATCGCCCGGGACCCCGAGACCGTCCAGGCGTTCCTGGCGGCCCTCTGAAGGTCCAAGCCTTTTGAGGCCGCTGGGCGTTCAGGCACCATGAGCACACCCTCACGCGAGCTGGACGTCCTCGACCTGCTCCTCGACGAGGTCCAGGCCTGGCAACGCCAGCTCCGTCAGACCGAAGCCACCGACTACGTCTCCGGCCAGCTGGCCTACCTCGACGCGCTGGTCCCGGCCATCCGCCGGGCCAAGCCCACGACACCGCCCAACGAGATCCTCGAGCACGTGGCCGAAGAGCTGGGCCTCTCCAGCGATGGCCAGCAGCTGGACCCCTGCCCGACGACCCAGCGGGAGGCCGGGATCCTGTCCATGTGGTCGATCTGCCTGGGCCTGACCCAAGGCCTGGCCGGCGGGGCCCAGGCCGCCATGGAGGCGGTCAAGGAGATGTCCGGCCGCGGCAGCTTCGGGGCGCGATGACCCGTCCCTGGAGCGCAGCGGCTAAGAGGGAGAGCGCGCTCACCCGGCTGTGATGGCAGGTCCCCAGCAGGGGCTCCCGGACCGCATCGTGGCCTTCGACCTGGAGACCACCGGCATCGGTCACGACGAGCACCGGATCGTCGAGGTCGCCTTCATCCTGCTCGACGCCAGCCTGGAGGAGCTCGACCGCTGGCAAGCCCTGGTCGACCCCGGCCGGCCGATCCCCACGCAAGCCACCGAGGTCCACGGCATCACCGACCAGGACGTGGCCGGCGAACCCGGCTTCGATCACATCGCGCCGGTCGTCCAGGCGCTGGTGGACGACGCCATCCTGATGGCCTACAACCACGCCTTCGACAAGGACTTCCTGCACGCCGAGCTCGTCCGGGCCGGCGGCCACGGCATCGGGAAGCGCCACCCCTTCATCGATCCCATGGAGCACTTCCGGCAGCACGTGCCCCACACCGGCAACAAGCTGACCGAAGCCGTCGAGCACTACCTCGGCCGCGACCTGAAGGGCGCCCACCGAGCCATCCACGACACCGAAGCCATGGTCGAGGTCTTCCGTTGCCAGTGGGAGACCCACCCGGAGATGGGCACCAGCCTCGAGGACGTGCTCGTCGAGCACAAGGACTGGCTGGACCCGGGCCGGAAGGTCTACCAGGATGCCGCTGGCGTGGCCCGGTTCGGCTTCGGGAAGCACACCGGCGAACCCGTCACCGAGAACGAGAGCTACGCCCAGTGGATGCTCGGTGCCGACTTCGACGACGGGACCAAACAGGTGCTCAGGGACCTGCTGGAACGCTGAACCCAGGTCCCTGGATCGTCATGGTCAGCGCCGAGGACCCAGCGAGCCGGATCAGCCGCTGTCGTCCAGGTTCATCAACCGCTGACCCTTCTCCACCTGGTCCCCGTCGGCCACCGCCAGGCCGCTGACCACGCCGCCCTGCTCGGCCGAGACCCGGTTACGCATCTTCATGGCCTCGACCACGACGACGTCCTGGCCGGGGACGATCTCCTCGCCGTCGGCCACCAGGACCCGGTCCACGCGACCCGAGATCGGGCTCTCGATCGTGATCGCGCCACCGGGCCCCTTGGAGGCCAACGCGCGACGAGCCTGCACGAGGCCGCCTTCCAAAACGCGCCCGTCCACCGCCACCTCACCTCTTCCGACGACACGGCCGACCGGCGCGACCGGGGACCCGTCGATCAGGACCGTGCCGGCGGCGATCTCCCAGGCGGCCTCGTGGCCATCCAGGCGGACGCGGCCCCGGTCCTCGGGGCTAGCGTCCATCACCAGGGCCGCCATGGCACCCTGGATCCGGGCCACGTGGGCCGGGAGCCCTTCCTCGGTCAACAGGCCTGTGTGCAGGTCGCCGGCGCGGACCCTGGGCATGGCCAGGACGGTGTGGAGCAGCCCGGCCGTGGTCGGCACCCCACCGATCCGGAGCTCTGCCAGGCCCGCCCGGCACCGGTCGATGGCCTCGTCGCGGTCCGCGCCGTACCCGATGACCTTGGCCAGGAGGCTGTCGAAGGTCGTCGACAGCCGTGACTCGGGGACCAGGGCATGGTCGACCCGCAGACCGGGCCCCCGGGGCACGTGGACGTTGGTCACCTGACCCCCGACGGGTGCCAGGTCGGCCAGGGCATCCTCGGCGTTCACCCTGGCCTCGACGGCCCACCCCTCGAGGGTGATCTGTTCCTGCGGTGACGGAAGGGGCTCACCGGCGGCCAGCCGGACCTGCCACTCGACGAGATCCAAGCCGGTGACCAGCTCGGTGACCGGGTGCTCGACCTGGATCCGCGGGTTGACCTCGTTGAACACGTGCCCCGCATCGGTCACGAGGAACTCGACGGTGGCCAGGCTCGTGACCCCGGCAGCCTGGCACAAGCGCAGGGCATCCTCGGTCAGGGCTGCCCGCAGCGCGTCGTCCACGCAGGGGGCCGGGGCTTCCTCGACCAGCTTCTGGTGACGGCGTTGGAGGCTGCACTCCCGCTCGAAGAGATGCACCAGCTCGCCGTCCTGATCGCCGGCCACCTGGACCTCGACGTGCCGGGGCGCCTCCCACCACCGCTCCACCAACAACGAGGGATCCCCGAAGGCTCGTTCGGCCTGGAGCGAGGCCTCCTCGAACGCCGCCTCGACCGCCTCTGGCCCTCGGACCTGGACCATCCCCATGCCACCGCCCCCGTGCACGGCCTTGAGCACCGACGGGTACCCGATGGCCTCGCAGACCTCGCGAGCTTCGGCCGCGTCGGCTACCGGGCCCGAGCTCCCCGGCGTGACCGGCACGCCCAGCTCCCGGGCCAGCGCTAAGGCCCGGGCCTTGTCACCCAGGGTCTCCAGGGCCCGCGGTGGCGGACCGATCCACGTGATCCCTGCGTCGGCCAGGGCACGTGGCAGCTCAGGCTGCTCGGAGAGGAACCCGTAGCCGGGATGGACCGCGTCGGCCCCGGTCTCGAGGGCCGCCTCCACGATCGCGGCCACGTCCAGGTAGGTCTCGCTCGGCGGACCGTCGCCCAGGTCCACGCTCAGATCGGCCAGCCGGACGTGAGGCTGCCGGCGGTCCTCCCCGCTGTGGACGGCCACCGAGCTCACGCCCATCTCGCGCAGGGTCGAGACGATCCGGGCGGCGATCTCGCCGCGGTTGGCCACGAGGACGCGATCGAACATCCTGCTGCCAGCCCTGGCCGCCGTTCAAGAAGCCATCGGCGGGCTGTTCGGCATCTGACGATGGCCGGGCCGCGAGCCCGTTCGGCGCTGTCGATGATGGCGGCCCAAACCTTCAAGGTGCCCAGGCCTTCGGGAGGTACGGTGGGTACCTGTGAGATCAGACGCCCTGGTCCTCGGCAGAGCCGAGGCCAGCCCAGAGACGGCCGTCCCGCGCTCCGAGACACGGCGACGCCTCGACGACCTCGAGCGTCGGTTGGCCCGCGCCCTGCTCGGCGGTGGCCAAGCCCGCATCGACCGCCAGCACGGGAAGGGCAAGCTGACCGCTCGCGAGCGCCTGGACCTGCTCCTGGACGACGGCTCCTTCCTCGAGCAAGGCGCCTTGCGCCGCGCCGAGATCCCCGAGGTCGGCGACGGCGGCCGACCCGATCAACCCGGTGACGGCGTCGTGGCCGGCACCGGCACGGTCGACGAGCAGCCCGTGGCCGTCTACGCCCAGGACTTCACCGTCCAAGGCGGCAGCCTGGGTCGCGCTCACGCCGACAAGATCTGCCAGGTCCTCGACCAAGCGATCGACCAGCGCTGCCCCATCGTCGGCATCAACGACAGCGGCGGTGCCCGGATCCAAGAGGGCGTGGCCAGCCTAGCCGGGTACGGCGACATCTTCGCTCGCAACGTCAGAGCCTCGGGCCTGGTCCCCCAGATCAGCATCATCGCTGGTCCCTGTGCCGGCGGAGCCGTGTACAGCCCGGCCCTGACCGACTTCGTCATCATGATCGACGGCACAGGCCACATGTTCCTGACCGGGCCGGACGTCGTCGAGACCGTCACCGGTGAGCAGGTCAGCTTCGACGAGCTCGGCGGTGCCGGCGTCCACGCCCGCAAGAGCGGCGTCGCCCACCTGGTCGCCGAGGACGAGCACGAGGCCCTGGATCTGGCCCGCCGCCTCCTGGACCACCTCCCCCGGTCGGCCGAGCACCCCCTACCGATCCGCGACGGGCCCGAGGCCCAGCCCCACGAGGACCCGGTCCTCGACGGCATCGTGCCCGCCGACCCCGAGGAGCCCTACGAGGTCCTCGAGGTCATCGCTCGGATCGTCGACGGTGGCCGGTTCCTGGAGATCATGGAGGGCTGGGCGCCCCAAGCCCGGGTCGGCCTGGCCCGCATCGGCGGCATCCCCGTCGGTCTCGTCGCCAACGACCCCAGCCACCTGGCCGGCGTCCTCGATCTGGAGGCTGCCACCAAGATGGCCCGTTTCGTACGGACCTGCGACAGCCTCGGTCTCCCCCTCGTCACCCTCGTCGACGTCCCCGGGTTCCTGCCCGGCACGGACCAGGAGTGGAACGGGGTCATCCGCCACGGGGCCAAGCTCGTCTACGCCTACGCCGAGGCCACCGT
>CAYXGD010000151.1:0-5569 GCA_964464425.1 uncultured Thermoplasmatales archaeon | reverse complement strand
CACGGCTGAGGGCAACGGGACCCAGGCCACCGCCCGGGACCGGTGACCATGGACGACCAGGGGACCCTGCCGGCCGGCTCGACCCGCCGCCTGGGGTGGATGACCCTCGGCACCGTCGCCCTGGTCCTCATCGTCGTCTTCGGCAGCCGGCTGATCAGCCCCGCCTCCGTCGGCGGACGGGAGGCCTCGGTGCCGCTCTGGGCCCTGCTCCCGGTGGCCTACCTGGGCGGCGTGCTGGCCCTGCTGTCCCCGTGCAGCGGCGCGATCCTGCCGGCCTTCTTCGCCTACAGCTTCGACACGAAGGGCCACCTGGTCCGCATGACCTACGTCTTCTACCTCGGCCTAGCCCTGGTGTTCGTCCCGATCAGCGGGGCCAGCTCCCTGGTCAACACGTTCATCCTGGAGAACAGCGAGCTCATCTTCGCCATCGGTGGCGCCATCCTGATCGCCTTCGGTGGCGTGGCGCTGTTCGGCTTCGACATGGGGCGCCTGGCCGCCGCCGTGGGGGTCGAACCGTCGACCATCGGCCAGGACCGGATCGCCCAGGCCCAGACCGAGGAGGGCAAGGTGTACCTGATGGGCGCGGTGTTCGGGTTCGCTACGAGCAGCTGCACGGCGCCCATCGTCTCCAGCCTCGTCGCCCTGTCGGTGACCACCGGGTTGTCCGCCGTGGCCGGCATCCTGTTGTTCCTGGTCTTCGCCCTGGGCATCGTGAGCCCCCTGTTCGTGCTGGCCCTGCTCTTCGAGAAGAAGGACATCGCCCAGCGCATGACCCGGATGCGGCCCCGGACCGTCCGGGTCGGTCCCTGGGAGCACAGCTTCCACCCGGTCCACCTGGCCAGCGGGATCGCGCTGGTCGTGTTGGGCGTCGTCTTCATCGTGTTCCGGGGCACCCTGGACCTGACCCACTACTACACCAGGTGGGGCCTGGCCGACGCGTACAACGACCTGAACCTGGCCCTGCAGAGCTTCTTCGCCACGGGGACCGGCCAAGTGGTCGCGGCCGTCTCCATCCTGGCCGTGCTCGGGCTTGCTGGATGGTGGGTGCACCGACATCGGGCGAGGCCCGATCCTGCCCCCGAGGAACGTTGAACCCGAACATCATCACGTTCCTTACCGAACCGTTCTTCTACCGGGGCAGACGAAGGTCACCCGAGGGCGACCCCGGGCGCAGGCCCGGAGGTGGACCATGGACCCTGATACGCAAGATCCCTGGACGCGCGCCATGGAGGGTGTTTCGTGGCTCGATATGGTCGTCGGCGTCGCCATCCTGCTGGGTGGCATGCTGTACGCCACGACCTGGGCGAGCCTGTGGAGCGCAGCCATCGCTGGCACCCTGGTGACCCTGTTCTGCCTGTCCGCTGGATGGGCCGAGAGCCACGGTCACCAGGCCTACGTCTGGTTGCCGGCCTCGTTGACCATCGCTGCGGGGCTCTGGTTGGTCGGCTTCGCGCTGCTGGCTGAGGTCACCACCACATACTTCTGGCTGACCGCCGTGGGCGGGTTGACCCTGATCGTGCTGGAGGCGTTCAACCTGCGGACCTCGTTCCGGTTCGGGCGCGCCGGCGATCCCACACCGTGACCGTCAGGCGTCAGCCAGCTCGATGATCCGATCCTGGCTCGTGACGAACTCCAGCGCGTAGGCCAGCTCGCCTGGGCTCTCGGCATGGACGGTGAACAGCCGGTCGCCTGCCTCGACCGCGTCCTCCAGCCTCGTGTGGAGCACGAGCCCGGCAGCCGGATCCTCGGGGGCACCGGCCAGCTTGGCCACCCGGGCCAGCCGGCGGTTGTCGATGGCCTGGACCACGCCTGCCCGTTCAGCCACGATGGGGTGGGTGTGCTCGGCGGTCGTCGGTTCCCGGAGGCCGCCCTGGGCCTTGCAGATGGCCTGGAACCGCTGCCACGCCTGGCCGCTGTCGAGGACGTCGGCGGCCCGGGGGACCCCCTCACCGGCCTCGGCGACGTCGGCGATCTCGAGCAACCGGCCGGCCAGCTGCAGGGCTCGCTGGCGGAGATCCTCCGGCGCCTCTGGCGTCCCTTGGAGCACGGCGAGGACATCGCGGGCCTCGAGGGCCGGGCCGATGCCGCGGCCCACCGGTTGGCTGCCATCGGTGGCGACCACGCTGACCTCCAGGCCGACCCGTTGACCCACGGCCTCGAGGTCCCGGGCGAGCTGGTCGGCGCTGGCCTGGTCGCGGACCTTGGCGGTGGGCCCGACCGGCATGTCGATGACGACGTGGGTCGAGCCAGCGGCTGCCTTCTTGGAGAGGATCGAGGCGATCATCTGGCCCTCGCTGTCCAGGTCCAGGGCACGCTCGACCCGGATCAGGATGTCGTCGGCCGGGGCCAGACGCACCGAGCCACCCCAGGCCATGCAACCGCCCTGCTCGTGGACGACCGTACGCATCTGCTCCAGCGTCAGGTCGACCTCCGTGAGCGTGGCCATGGTGTCGGCCGTCCCGGCTGGCGAGGTGATCGCCCGGGAGCTGGTCTTGGGCATCGTCAGCCCGCTGGCAGCAGCGATGGAGACGACGATGGGGGTGGTCCGGTTGCCGGGCAGGCCGCCGACCGAGTGCTTGTCGACGACCATGGGGCGATCCCAGGAGAGCTGCTTGCCCGTGGCGATCATCGCCCGGGTGAGGTGGGCCATCTCGTCCAGGGTCATCCGGCCGCCGGCGCACGCGGTGATGAAGGAGCTGATCTGGGCGCTGGAGTACCGGTTGGCGACCACGTCCTCGATGATCGCGCGGTAGGCCTGCTCGTCCAGCTCGTGCCCGTAGACCTTCGAGCGGACGTGGCCCACGGAGGCCAGGGGCGACGGGTGGGTGACCCGGACGAGCTCGCCCTCTTGAGCCTCCAGCATCTGCCAGGCCCGCTCCGAGAGGCTGGCCTCGTCGTCGGTCAGGATGTCAGAGGTGACCACGTTGAGCGTGGCGATGATCGACCGCTCCCCGGAGCTCACGCGGACCCGAGCCAGGGCCTCGAACCCCTCGGACCGGCAGACCTCGCAGTCGTCGCGCATGTAGATGATCGGCTCGTCGTGGGTGTCGATGCCCAACCGCTTGAGCCGGAGCTTAGGCAGCTCCTCGAGCGGCTTGGCCATCTCGGGTGGTACATCGGCGGGTGCGTCTTGCGCGGTCACGGGGCTCCCCTCCGGCGAGCCGATAGGTGCCGGGGGTCTACTTGAGGGCGTGGGTCTTGGCCGGCAACAGGTATGTACCCCCTGGGCTTTGGCTGGCCATGCGACCCTGGCTCACCCTGGTGTTGACCGCCGCCTTGATGGCGGTCGGGTGCGTGGACACCCTCACCGACGACGCGTCGACGGCCACCGGCGACCCGGCGACCGCCTCGGCCCTGCCGGATCTCTCCGATGCTCCCGAGCCGAGCCTGGACGTCGACCGGCTGGCCGCCTGGCACGAGAGCTTCGTGACCACCTACACCAAGCGGGACACCGGCAGCCCGACCAACCAGCAGGCTGGCGAGTTCCTGCTGAGCGAGCTCGACGAGCTCGGCTGGGAGACCGAGCTGATCGAGTACGCCCCCGAGGGGCTCGAGCTCCCGACGAGCACCGGCCAGGGGATCAACGTCGTGATCGGGACCAAGCCGGGCACGACCAACCCCGACCACGTGGTCGCCTGGGTCAGCCACTACGACACCCAATCGGCCACGATCCAGGGCGCCTACGACGACGGCAGCGGCGTGGCCATGGGGATCGAGCTGGCCCGGGAGCTCGACGGGTACGAGAACAACAAGACGCTCAAGGCCATCTTCTTCGACACCGAGGAGATGGGGCTGGTCGCCAGCCAGTACTTCGTCGACAACGAGGTCGAGGGGAACGACGAGATCACCTGGGACCTGGTGATCGGCCACGACATGGTCGGCGTCAACTGCCCCGGCCACGACTGGAAGATGTACCAGATGCTCGGCGAGAACTTCGAGGACCTGCTCCGGCCGACCCAGGAGGCCCTCTACTACGACTTCCTGGGCTACGACGAGTCCTGCGTGAAGATCTGGCCCGAGCACATCCGGAACAGCGACGAACGTCGCTTCAAGGAGGCCGGCATCCCGATCATCCGGATGGCCGGCGGGCTCAACGCGTCGGACTACCCACAGTACCACATGCCCGACGACACCGTCGAGTACATCCACGGCTTCGTCGAGGGCGAGGAGAACTGGAAGGCCGGGCTGCGGACCGTGCTGGAGGGCAGCTACTGGAACGTGGTCGTCTACGACCGCCTGGCGACGTTGCCGCGGTAGCCGTCACCGGACCGTCGCGTAGACCAGCGCGCCGAGACCGCCGAGCTGCAGGAGGCCCTCGATGAACAGCCAGGTCTCGCTGACCGCCAGGAACTTGGGCATCATGGTCAGGTAGTGGTAGGCGACCATGCCGTTGTGCAGGACGAAGAACGCCGCGAACAGCAGCAGGCCCAGGCTCAGCGGCGAGCGGATCTCGCGGTGGTTCTGCGCGTAGACCCAGCCGAGCACCAGGGCAAGCAGCGTGTTGGCGACGGCCAGGCCCACGTTGATCCACATCAATGTCCCCATGTCGTCATCCTCCTTCCATCAGTCGTCGTCGATCTTCCCGGCGATCTCCTCGAAGGACCCCCAGCTGTCGTCCATGTCCGGGGTCGGTAGGAAGACCGCGCCGTACTGGTCCCCGCTCTTGGATAGGACCCTGTTCTCGCGGAGGACCTTGAGGTGGTGCTGGACGGTCTTGTAGTCCAGGTCCAACTCCTCGGCGATCTGGTTGGTGTTGTACGGCCGATCGCGCAACAGACGGAGGATCCGGATCCGGGTCGGGCCACCTCGGGTGCCCCCGAGCAGGTACCAGAGGATCCGTCGGAGGTCAGCCATGGACGCCTACCTGTGGGACCAGCCAGTGGAACCGCCGTACATAGGTCCGCCGGGATGGATCGGACGGTCATCGTCCCTCCTTGGAGAACGCGAAGCTGTAGAGCTCGAAGCCCTCAGGGACCTGGAGCTCGAGGTGGTGGCGTTCGAAGGGGCCCGAGTAGACGTCGTAGGCCCGGTGATCATCCAGGGGGACGCACGGCTCGTCGTGGTCGAAGCTCACGTCGGGCCCGGACAGGTTGCGGGGGATCGGCTCGCCGTCCAGCAGGATGGGCACGCAGGCGCCCTGGACCGGGCTGGCCACGAAGTTCGTGCCGCCGGCCTTGAAGCTGAGCTGGACGGTGGTCCCGTTGCTCTCGGCGCGGACGAACTCGTCGTGGTTGAACCAGGTGCCCTCGAGGTAGATCCTGTCGGGCTCGATGGCCTGGACCGGCGCGTAGGAGATCGTCCGGCCGGGCTCGTAGCCCTCGTCGTTCCCGATGGCGTGCTGCTTGTGGCCGTTGAGGTGGCTGGCGAAGAGCTCCGGGGTCTGCCCGGCCTGGATGCCGCCGGCCTCGGCGTCGACCTGGGCCCGGGGCCCGGGCTCGTGGCCGGCCTCCTCGAGGAGCTGGCGGATCCTGTCCTCGGTCTCTTCGTAGGCCCCCTCACCGAAGTGGGTGTACTGGATCCGGCCGTACTGGTCGATCAGGTACTTGGCCGGCCAGAACCGGTTGTGGTA
>CAYXGD010000150.1:0-5574 GCA_964464425.1 uncultured Thermoplasmatales archaeon | reverse complement strand
GGATCGCTGGCGAGCGCTTCTCCCCCCACGTCATCGAGCCGTCCTACGGCATCGATCGGATCCTCTACGCGGTCCTGGAGCACAGCTTCGACCCGAGCGGCGAATGGGACGTGCTCCGGTTGCCCATCGCCATGGCCCCGATCCAGGTCGGCGTGTTGCCCCTGGTGAGCAAGGACGGCCTGCCGGAGAAGGCCGAAGAGATCCAGACCGAGCTCCAACGCCTCGGCCTGGTCACCTTCTTCGACGAAGGTGGCAGCATCGGCCGCCGGTACGCTCGCCTGGACGAGGTCGGCACGCCCCTGGCCATCACCGTCGACCACGAGACCCTGGAGGACGGCACGGTCACCGTCCGCGAACGCGACAGCCAAGAGCAGATCCGCGTGCCCATCGACGGCCTGGCGACCAAGCTCCGCGACGTGCTCGAGGGCCGGTCGAGCTTCGAGGCGCTGTGAGGTTCAGCCCACGGCCTCTCCCGGGCGTGCCTCTCCAGGCCGTCACGGGCCGGGCGAGTCTCACCCGACGGCCAGGTCCTTGTCGTAGGTCGGCGGGGCCACCGGTTCCCACCCCAGCCCGAGCTGCAAGTTCACCAGCAGGCCAGCCAGCCGGCCGTCGCCGTCGTCCCGGTGGGTCTCCATCCAGGTGCTGGCTGCCGTCGACGTGGGTAGCGCCTCGGTCGGGCGATGGTGCAAGGTCAGCACGACGTCGGTGCCGTTAGGGCCAGCCGTCCCGGTGGCGGCCGGGCGAAGCTGGAGCCAGGTGGTCATGCCCTCCTCGCTGCGCTCGGCCTCGACCACGGCCTCGTTGGCCGTGACGACCCGGTAGCCCCCGGCCTCGAGGACCTGGGCGACCTCGGACGGCTCCCAACTGCCGTTCATGGGGACCTCGGCCCCGAGGGTCGGGTGGTAGGCGCCGCCGGCGCCGGCGCCGACGTACGCTTGGATCGCGCCGAGGAGGACGAGGAAGACCCCGGCCCCCACGGCAGCACCCAACAGCAACCGCCGAGGCTGCCGGCCGGTCTGCCACGAGAGCGCCAGCCCGCCGCCCGCCGCAGCCAGTCCCGTGGCCAGCCAGATGGCGGCATCCGGGTTGTGCGACGGCAGCAAGCTGGCCAGCAGAGGATCCAGGATAAGCAGCCCACCGAGGGCCGCAAGCCCGACCAGCGATGCGAGCCCGAGGTGCCTCCAGAGCTGCCCCATCGGCCCGGCAGATGCGGTGCTGGAGAAAAACCCAACGGACCTCGCCTGCAGGTCAGCCCCGGCGCCGGAGCCAGGCGGCCAGCACCAGGCCGGCCAAGGCCACCAGCATGGGCAGGGGGGCACCGTTGGACGGCTCGGTGGGCTCGCGGACCTCGTCGGGCGTCTCGCCGGGGGCCGGGCCGACGGCCAGGCTGACCTGGGCCGGCTGGCGGGACTCCAGGCCCTTGAGATCGCGGACGTCCAAGGTCACGGTGTAGACCCCCGCCTCCTCGTAGACGTGTTGGACGCTGGGGCTGCTGGTCCACCCGCTGGCAGCGCCGTCCCCGAAGGTGAAGCGGTACGCGACCACGCCTTCGTCGTCGCTGCTGCCCGACCCATCGAAGGTGACCGTCTGGCCGACCTTCGCGTTGGAGGGGTTGGCTGACAGGACCGGCTGGGGCCTGGCCGAGTCGGCGGTCAGCGGGACGCGGACGTGGACCATCGACCAGGGACCGGCACCGCCTGGCCCGACGGCGCGTACGTGGTAGACGACCGAGGTGCCCCGGGGCGGGTCGCCGTCCCGGTAGGGTGCCTGCTCGACGTGGGTGATGTTCCCGCCGGCGGCCTCGGGATCCTGGACGCCCTGGGTGACGGCCACGTCGTAGCCCTCGATCAGCGCGCCGCCGGTGTCGTCAGGCAGCTGCCAACCGACGCTCACGTAGCTGCCTGTCCAGACCGCCTCCAGGTGGGTGACGTTGCCCGGCGGCCGGGCGAAGGCCACGCTACGCAACCGGGAGATCGGGCTCTCCTGGTCGCCGGATAAGGAGGTGACCCCGTAGTAGAGCTCGGTGCCTTGGGGGACATCCTCGTCGGTGAACGAGACCCGATCGGTCTCCCCGAGCTTCTCGAGCGAGGCCAGGTTGGTGCCGCGGTAGACGGCGTACCGGTCGACCTCCCCGCCCGGCGGGTCCCAGGTGATGTTGACGATCGGCCGGCCGTCGACGAGGCCGCGTTCGAGGGTGACACCGGTGGGTTCCGGGGGGACCTGGGCCGGGTGGACGGTCACCGGGTCCGAGAGCGCGCCCCAGCCGTTGTCGTTGCCGGCTTGGACGCGGACGACGTAGGTCTTCCCGTTCTCGACCGGGGCTTGGCCGCCCTGGCCGTCGGGGACGGCGTTGATGGCGGCGTACCGGCCGCTCACCTCCGCCCACACCGCCGGCTCGGTGCCCTCCTCGTAGGCGTAGAGCCGGTACCCGTCGACGGCCAGACCGCCGGTGTCGGCCGGCTTGGACCACTGGGCCACGATCCTCTCATCGCCACCCTGGGCGGTGAGCTGGGGGGCCGAGGGCGTGGCCGTGGGGGTGTAGACGGCCTGGTTGCTGGCGGCCGACGCGTCGACCTGGTTGGTGGCGACGATCGTGTAGGTGTAGGTCGTGCCCAGCTGGACGCCCTTGTCGGTGTAGCTGGTGCGGCTGGGGCCGACCTCCGCCACGCGGATCGGGTCCTGGAGACCCCGGGATCGGTGGATCTCGTAGTTGGTCAGCGGGCTCCCACCGTCGTAGGCGGGGGGCTGCCAGGAGAGGGCTACGCCGCCGCCCTGGCCGGCCCGGGCCTCCAGGTTGGTGGGGGCCCAGGGGCGGGTCGCGCCGAGGTCGACCCGGTGGACGCGGTCGTCGCCGATCCGGGCGTTGGAGCTCTCCGATGGGAACGCTGGGTTGGGATGGATGCCGCCGGGGAGGTAGGCGACCTGGCCGAACCGCAGGGCCTGCCGCTGGCCGCCCTTGGTCGGCATGCGGACCGGCAGATCGGTGACCTGGCCCGTGGCCGGGTCGATCCGGGTGATGTTGTCCACGCCGTAGTAGGTGCCGCAGTTGTTCTGGCATCCGCCGAGAACGTAGGCCTTGCCGTCGACCACGGCGGCTGCGGCCCACCGGAGCCGCTGGTGCAGGTGGCTGACCAGCTCGAGCCGGCCGGCGGTCCCCTCCGGCGTGTAGCGGTGAACCCCGTCGAAGAAGCAGACGGTGTCATCGGGCTCCGGGCAGGCGCTCCCATCCTCGCTGTTCTCACCCATGCCGCCGACCAGGAGCACGGACCCGTCGTGGACGACGTGGGCCATCTGCGCCCGGCCGCTGGGTAGCCGGGTGCTCATCTGCTGGATGTCGCCGGTGCTCGGGTCGAACCGGAGGATCGTGTCCCGGTAGTCGACGACCGGGTTCTCGATGCTTCCGGCCAGGGTCAACCCGCCGAAGATGTAGATGTAGGCCCCGACGCGGGCCGCGCTGGCCGAGGAGATGGCGTAAGGGAGGTCCTGGCCCACAGGGTCCTCGACCTGGCCCGTGTCAGGATCGAAGGTGAAGATGGTGTCGGTGGTCGTCGGGAAGCCCGAGCTGCCCTTCTCGGCACCGCCGAAGACGTAGATGGTGCCCCCGATGGCTGCTGCTGCCGGTTCCTTGAGGGCCCGCGGCAAGCTCGTGATCTCGGCCGAGGTGCCCGACGGTCGGACCTGGATCACAGCGTCCTCGAACGTGTCGCCACGGGCACCGCCGAAGAGGTAACCGGTGTCGCCGGAGATCGCCGCACCGTACCCGTAGAGCCGCTGGGGCAACCGATCCTCGGTGGGTAAGGTCTGGACGGCGCCAGCCGGCAGGCTGGCCAGGAGGAGGATGGCCAGGAGGGCCATCACGGGCAACGCGCTGGTCCGGCGGGGCAACACCATGCCGAAGGCTCCCTTAGGATGACTTCAAGCTTGCTGAAAGAACCTCCAGCGCGGCGTCCACCGAGTCCGCATCGATGCCCAGTGGCGGGATGAAGCGGACCGCGCTGGGGCCGCACGGGAGCAGCAGGAGCCCCTTCTTGAAGGCCGCTTGCACGATCTCGTCCCGGAGGACCGGGTCGGGCTCCTTGGTGGTCGGGTCCTTGACCACGTCGATGGCCAGCATCAGGCCCAGGCCGCGGACGTCCCCGATGAAGGTGTGTTGGCTCTGGAGCTCCTCGAGCCCCTCGCGCAGGTAGGCGCCCATCTTGCGGGCGTTCTCGACCAGCCCGTCGGACTCGATCACGTCCAGGGTCGCGTTGGCCGCTGCCAGGGCGATGAGGTTGCCGCCGTACGTGTTGGAGTGGCTGCCGCTGGTGGGGAAGTCGAAGGCCTCCCGGGCCACGACCGCGCCCATGGGGACGCCCGAGGCGATGCCTTTGGCCAGGCACAGCAGGTCGGGTTTCACGTTGAGCCGCTGGCAGGCGAAGAGCTCGCCGGTCCGGCCGAACCCGGACTGGACCTCGTCGGCGACCAGGGCCGCACCGTGCTCCTCGAGCAGGCGCTTGAGGCGTGGCAGGAAGTCCTCGGGCGGGACGACATAGCCGCCCTCGCCCTGGACCGGTTCGACGAAACACGCCGCCAGGTCCTCTGGCGGGAGCACGCTCGAGAGCATGCGCTCGATGTGGTCGAGGACCCGGTTGGTCAGCTCGCTGGGCTCCAGGTACCCGTCGATCCCCCACGGGTTCCGGTAGGGGTCGGGGAACGGTGCATGGTGTACACCGGGCAGCAGCGGTTGGAAGTGGCGCCGATGGACCGGTTTGCTGGCCGTCATCGACAACGAGCCCAGGGTGCGACCGTGGAAAGCGCCCTGGAAGGCGAGCACGCACGGGCGCCGGGTGTGGTGCCGGGTGAGCTTGAGCGCGGCCTCGGTGCTCTCGGTGCCCGAGTTCGTGTAGAACACCTTGGAGGGCTGCCGGACCGGGGCGACCCCGGTCAACCGCTCGGCGTAGGAGGGCATCGCGTCGTAGTAGAAGTCGGTGCCCGCGAAGTGGAACAGCCGGTCGGCCTGCTGCTTGACCGCCTCGACGACCCGGGGATGCCGGTGGCCGGTGTTCAGGACCCCGATCCCGCTAGTGAAGTCCAGGAAGGTGTTCCCGTCAACGTCGTGGACGAGCCAGCCTTCAGCGTGGTCGGCGACGACAGGCGTTGTCTTGGTGGTCTTGACGATGGCGCGGTGGTCGCGTTCGACGATCTCCTGGGCTTTCGGGCCAGGCGGTTCGACGACGATCCTCGGCTTGCTCACATGGACACCTCGAGCCGTGCGGGCACAAGGCAGGCGGCCTGATATGAGGTTGCCTCTTGGCGGCCGCAAACCTTTCCCTCCCCTCGCCCTCTCTTGGCCCATGGCACGCCAAGGGAGCGCCCCCCGGTTCGGAACCCCCGGAACGACGACGGCCACCCGGCTCCTGCTGCTCGGCAGCGGGGAGCTGGGCAAGGAGGTCGTCATCGAGGCCCAACGGCTCGGGGTCGAGGTCATCGCCGTCGACCGGTACGACAACGCACCGGCCATGCAGGTGGCCCACCGCAGCCACGTCATCGACATGACCGACGCCGAGGCCGTGCGCGAGGTCGTCGAGACCGAGG
>CAYXGD010000149.1:0-5626 GCA_964464425.1 uncultured Thermoplasmatales archaeon | reverse complement strand
GGGCGGCTTCTGGTCCAAGTTCGTGCTCTTCAGCAGCGCCGTCGACGCCAGCCTGCTCACCGGGGGCTCGTCCTGGTTGATCTGGCTGGCCGTGGCCGGCATCCTGAACAGCGTGATCTCGCTCTACTACTACGTCCGCTGGATCCGGGCCATGTACGCCGACCCGGCGATCCACCCCATCCGGGTGGACATCCCGGCCGGGACCGCCATCGCCATCATGGTCAGCGCGATCGGCATCGTGGCCGTCGGGATCTGGGCCAACCCCATCCTCGACTGGTCGCTGGAGGCCGCTCGAGCGCTGGCGACCACGATGCCGTGACCGGGGAGCCACCCGGGCGCGGCACGGTCTAGGGACCGCACAGGGAGCCAAGGCCCCAGCCAAGCGGCCACAGATCCGTCAGGCTAGGGAACAGAAGAGAGGAGGTTCGGCCCGGTGTCATAGGCCCACCGGGCCGGCAACCTCGCTTGGAGCAGGCCTAATGGCCCTCGCCGCCGGCCAGGCCGAACACGGCCCAGGCGGGGATGACGAAGACCGCCAGGATCAGCGAGACGCCGATCATGCTGAACCAGACCGGCGTCGAGAGCTTACCGGCCTCCATGAAGACCAGGGCGAACAGGAAGAGCATCACGAACACGGCGTCGACGAACATCCAGACGAGCCAGCGGTTCTCGTCATCGCTTGCTTGGGCGGTAGCCATGGGGTCACCTGGCGCCGACGAAGCCGCTGGGGCTCTTGAAGGCTCCGCCGTCGCCCCGGGGACGGGGGTCGTCGGTCAGTCGCTGGCAAGACCGGAGATGGCGATCGATGGGAGCACGATAGCCGCCAGGACGATGACGCCGACGACCGAGATCAGCCAGTAGGCACCGGGCCGGCCACCGCCGCTGGCCTGGGTGATCGTCTCGAGCATCCCCCCGAGGAAGAGGGTGGCCTCGCCGCCGATCCGCCACAGCCACCTGCTAGCGTGCCGCGTCTCCCGCATGCCGGTCTCGGCCCGGGCCATGGGACCACCTGGCCATGGCTAGCCGATGCTCGGCACTTCGAGCCTGTTGCACGTGCGGCGGGCTGTCCTCGGCGCTCGGCCGGGCCCGTGCCCAGGGGCCTTTATGCCAGAAGCTCGCCTACCTCCTCCCACCTCATGACCGAGACGGTCGATCGGTGCCCGGAATGCGGCTCGACCCAGCTGGAGGTCGACGCGCAGCGACGCGAGGTCGTCTGTCGCCAGTGCGGGCTGGTGATCGAGGACGCCGAGCTGGCTCTCGAGGCCTCCCCCGGCCCCCCGTCCAGCCAGGCTCAGCCTCAGCAGGGTGGCGGTCGCCTGCCCCATCGGTTGGAACGGGCCCAGAAGCGGGCCGAAGAGCTCTCCAGCTCCGAGCGCCGGTGGATCGCCGCCAAGCAGGAGGCCCACCGCATCGCCAGTGTGCTCGGCTGCCCGCGGGACGTGGCCGACCGGGCTGCCGATCTGATCAAGTCGGCGCGCAAGGCTGAGCTCACCCAGGGCCGCTCCCTGGATGCCGTGGCCGCGGCCAGCCTGATGGCCGCCTGCCGCATCCTCCACATGCCCCGGACCGAGGCCGACCTTCGCGAGGCCGCCCGGGCAGACTGGACCGATATCCAGGCAGCCTACAAGGCGCTGGTCACGGGGCTCGAGCTGCCGATCCCGCCGATGACCGCCCACGAGTACATGGCCCAGCTCGCCAGCCAGATCGACATCGAACCCGGCGTCGAGGCCCAGGCCCGGGACATGCTCAGCCGGGTCTGCGGCACCGAGAAGGCCGCCGGCAAGAGCCCGCTGGGCTGGGCCGCCGCTGCCCTCGTCCTGTCCAGCCGGGAGACCTCGAACCCGCTCTCCATGAACCAGGCCGCCGAGGCCGCCGACGTCAGCCCGTCGACGGTCAAGGCCCGCGTCGACGAGCTCGAGGCGCTGGGTGACCAGGTCAGCTGACCCTCCCAGGTTCCCAGCACCCCCGGTGACGCGTCCAAGGTTAAGTACCTCCTCGGCGGCTGATGTCCTCGATGAGCCCGGCCTATGCAGCGCGACCGACCGCCGCGCCGCCGACCGGCCACGCCCGGGGGGCCGCCCGACCCGGTCCGCGCCCCGCCCCATGACGAGGTCTGCCATGTTCTTCGACAACTCCCCTGAGGTCCCCGCCCTCGACGTCGAGGAGGCCCACCGGCTCCACCACGCCGGCGAAGCCATCATCGTCGACGTCCGCGAGCCGGCCGAGTGGCAAGAGGCCCGGATCCCAGGGGCCAAGCACATCCCGCTCGGTCAGCTGCCCGACCGCCAGGAGGAGGTGCCCCAGGACCGGACCGTGATCGTCCAGTGCCACAGCGGGGCCCGCAGCGCCACGGCGTGCGCCCACCTCCTCCAGCAGGGGCGCGAGGAGGTCTACAACCTGGCTGGCGGCATCGTCGCTTGGCACCGCGCCGGTCTCCCTCTTGAGCGCTGAACCATATGGGCCCGCCCGATACCGCCGAGGACACGACCACCTGGCGCCACCTTGCCCGGCCGTTCCAGCCGCCGGTCCTCTCCTACGTCGCCTCGATCCTTGTCGGTCTCGTCGCGCTCGTGGGGGGCTACGTCGTCGTCACGCACCTGGGCCTCCCGATGGACCTCGGGTTCGCGGTCCGCGCCATCGGGGTCGGCCTGGCCGGTGGGATCGCCGGTGGGCTCGTGGCTGGGGGCATCGGCCTGATCAGCGTGCCCCTGATCACGCTCTTCCTCGGGTTCCCGATCCACCTGGCCGTCGGCACCAACCTGTTCCAGACCCTGTTCACCGCCGCCGGCGGCGCCTGGGAGCACGGCCGCCTGGGGAACGTCAACGGTGCCCTGGCCGTCCCCCTGCTCATCGGCGCGGCCATCGGCGCCCCGCTGGGTGCCCTGGCCAGCCTGGCCATGCCAGCCTCGGCCCTGAAGGGGGTCTTCAGCATCGTCCTGGTCGGGATGGCGCTGCGCATGGCCTGGGAGGCCCTGACCCCGTCTGGTAGCGAGGGCACCGGGTTCCACCTGGGCGACGCCATGGATCTGGACATCGGGCAGGCCACCCACAGCCTGGTCTCGGTCGTCCTGCCGGCCAAGGCTGCCGACCGGGTGGCTGGCTGGATGGAGGCGCCGATCGAGGGGACCTTCGAGGGCAGCGACTACCGGGTCGATCGGCTGACCCCTGCGGTCCTGGGCGCTGGCATCGCCTTCGTGGCCGGTCTGCTCGGGGTCGGCGGCGGGTTCCTGGTCACCCCGCTGGTCGCCCTCCTGCTCGATGTCTCCGTGCACTTGGCGCTGGGCACGGGCCTGGTGGTCATCACCGGCAACGCGCTGTTCGGCTTGGTCCCGCATCTGGTCAAGGCCAACGTCGCGTTCGTGGCCGGTGGGCTGATCGCCTTCGGCGGCGTCATCGGCGCCCGGCTCGGCTCGCGGATCTCCGACAAGCTCAGCGAGCGCACCCTCTACGGGCTGTTCACCGTGCTCCTCGTCATCGTCGCGTGGAAGATGGCGCCCTTGTGAGGTCGGGCCTGCCTGGTGCTCGTGCCCCGGCGACGCATGGATGGACCTTCGGACCTTGGCCCCTCGGCCGGGATGGTCCCCTGAGGCACCCTTTAATGAGCCGGCCCCGAGAGGATAGCCCAGATGGCAGGCACCTGGGTGGACGTCCTCCCACTCGCGATGCTCCTCTCAGCCTTGGCTGCCATCGTCCGGACCAGGCCTCTGCGCGAAGCCAAGCCCGGCTGGGCGCCGCTCCAGCGGTTGGGCGTCCTGCTCCTCACGGCGCCGCTGGTCGTCCTCGTCCTCGTGGGCCTCCGTTCGGTCCCGCGACTGCTAGAGGGGGGCATGCCCCTGGCCGTCCCCTCCGAGATCCTGGCTGGCAAGGCGCTGCTCCACTTCCTGCTCTACCTGGCCGTCCCGACCGCCGGCCTGATCCTCGTGCTGGGCCCCCGGGGCTTGGCTCGTGCCTTGCCGGGGTTCCTGTTCGGCACCCCGCCGACCCGGCAGAAGGTCTCGCGAGGCCTGGCCAGGGCCACCGGGGTCTGCGGCGTCCTGGTCGGCCTCGTGTTCATCGGCTGGACGGCCCTGGTCGACCAAGCCGGGCTCTTCTCCGCCGAGGGGCCCCGCGTGTTCTTCTCCCGGACGACCCCGGGGATCGCGTTGGCCTTGGCCGGCGTGGCCGCCATCGCCGAGGAGGCGCTGTTCCGTGGCGTGCTGCTCAAGCAGCTGCGCCGGTCGCTGGGGCTCCATCCCGCCGTCGTGCTCCAGGCGCTGCTCTTCGGTCTGATCCACGCAGGCTACGGCTCGCTGCTGCACGTCGGCGCGGCCACCGTGTTCGGCCTGCTGCTCGGGTACCTGGCCAGCCGGGACGGCCTGATGCCGGCCATGACCGTCCACTTCGTCGTCAACGTGGCTGTGCTGGCCGCCTGGAGCGAGCAAGGGACCCTGGTCGCCACAGCCCTGGTCCTGGTCCTCAGCCTGGGCCTGATGGCCTGGGCCCTCCACCAGCCCGACGGGGCCCGCGGGACCGAGCCCGCCCCGGCCTAGATGCCGGCCTCGTGGCTGGCTGTCTGGCCCATCGGATCCAAGGAGAGCGTCCCGCGCAGCCATCTATCCAGGGAACGGGCGTTGTGCCCTCCGCAAGGGCGGCGATCGGGGTCGACCAACCGTTTGTATGCCCTACCACAAGCTTTAAGCTCGAAGCCGTGCAAAGGAGGGTTGACGAGGGGGTCGCCACCAACGAGTTTTCACCAACTCGCCTCCCAACAGCCTCCCAAGCCTCCTGGCGACCTCCCTCGTTCCTTCTCCAAACCTCTGCGTCGCCTCCCGTAGCCACGTCCTTGTGTGGCAAGCGACGGCGCCTCAATGACCCTTTAGCTAATGTTTCTTTCCTTGCCGATTTTAGAACGTCCGGCCTTCGGCTGTGCCTGACCGCGGGGTCCACAAGAACCCACAAGTACCCCAGGCCCAAGTGACCACCATGCGCCGGTCCACCGCAGCTCTGGTGCTCCTGCTGGCCACGGCAGCCATGGCAGGCTGCATCGGGCAGGACGCCGAGGAGGGCATCGACCCCGCGAGCACGTCCCCGACCGACCAGGTCCCGGACAAGACCTACCAGCTGCCTGCCGAGATCACGGGCCTCGACGAGGTCGCCGGGATCGAGCACGGCAGCGCCGCCGGGCTGGTCATCCACGACGACATCCTCTACGGTTCCGGGCTCAGCGGCGGGTTCTTCGTCGTCGATATCAGCGATCCCCAGGCGCCCCAGAAGATCGCCGAGCTCGAGGAGCTCTACGCCCGGGACGCCGACCTCCTGTTCACCGGCGACGGCACCCCCGTGGTCGCCCTGGCCGCCGGCAGCGCTGGCCTCCACCTGGTCGATGTCACCGACCCGGCCAACCCGACGACGCTGGTCAGCGAGTTCGACGTCGGCGCCTCGGTCCACAACCTCGCCGTGGTCCCCAACACCACGCTCATCTACAACTCGCGGAGCTTGGGTGACGCCGTCGAGCCTGGCATCGACATCGTCGATGCCGCCGATCCCACACAGCCCGAGGTCGTCAAGGCCTGGACCTTCCCGAGGACCGCTGGACCCAAGCCCGTGGCCACCACCGGCTGCCACGACATCACCGTCTACCCCGATG
>CAYXGD010000148.1:0-5636 GCA_964464425.1 uncultured Thermoplasmatales archaeon | reverse complement strand
GCTACGACAGCATCAGCATCCTGGCCGAAGCCAACCCGAGCTACCCGGATGCCCGGGCGGCGGCCAAGGTGATCGAAGCCATCGACGGCCTGATCGACGGCGTCACCATCGACGTCAAACCCCTCTACACCGAGGCCGAGAACATCGAGCGCACCTTGCGCATGATGCAGAAGCAAGCCTCGGCTGGTCAGACGTCCGGCGAGGGTGCCGACCAGCACCCGATGTACGGGTGACCGGGCCGACAGGAGGAAGGGATCGGGGTCGGGGCCTCTCTGGCCCCGCTCACCGGCTCAGACGAGCTCGGCTTCGTCGCCGAACTTGTCCTTGAGCTTCTGGTACTGCTCGACCTTGTTGGGCGTGCAGTGGTGAAGCTGGCTCTTCTTCCGCTGGCCGCATTTCGTACAGATCACGGTGGCGGGCATGGTAGGTCCTCGGTCGCCGTTGAACCCACGGTCCTACCTAAGGCTTGCGGTGGGTGGGGGCTCGAGCCGGCCGATCAGCCGGTCCACGAGCCCGTGGTCCCGTCGATCGGGACCCCCTGGTCGACCTCGGAGGGCGCCAGCATCGAGCCAGCCCCAGCCGATGGCCCTCGCGGCTCTGGCGGTCGGCCACGGTCACTTGTTCACGTGGATCGGGTGCCCTTGGGCGACCTCCACGGCCTCGCGGAAGATCTCCGCCAGGGTCGGGTGGGCGTGGATGGTCTCGGCGATGTCGGTCAGCGTGGCGCCCATCTCGATGGCCAGGGCTGGCTCGCTGATCAGGTTGGTGGCATCAGCACCGACGATGTGGACGCCCAGGATCGCCTCACGGTCGTCGGCGATGACCTTGCACCAGCCCTCCTCGTGGCCGGCCATCTTGGCCTTGCCCAGGGCCCGGAACGGGAACTGGGCGACCAGGATGTCATCGCCGTGGGCTTCGCGGGCCTCCTCCTCGGTCATGCCGACCGAGCCGACCTCGGGGGTCGTGTAACAGAACCACGGGATCGCGCGGTGATCGACGACCACGTTCTCGTCCCCGGCGGCCGCGGCTGCCGCGTGGACACCCTCGAAGCTCGACTTATGGGCAAGGCCAGGGCCGGGCGTGATGTCGCCGATGGCGAAGATGTCGGGGTTGGTCGTCCGCATCTGGTCGTCGACCTTGACGAAGCCGCCCTCGTCGACCTCCACGTCGGCGGCCTCGAGCCCGACCTTCCCGGTGTTGGGTCGGCGGCCGACGGCCACGAGCACCTTCTCCGCGTCCAGGACCTGGTCGCCGCCGGGGCCTTCGACCTGGAGCTCGGCGCCCTGGTCGGTGACCTTGCAGCCTGCGGCCTTGGTGTCGGTGAGCACGGTCAGGTCGCGCTTCTTGAGCTCGCGTTGGAGGGTCTTGGAGATGTCCTCGTCGGCCGTCGGCAGGATCCGGGGCATCATCTCGACGACGGTGACCTCGCTGCCGAGCTGGTGGTAGAGCTGGCCGATCTCGAGACCGATGAACCCGCCACCGATGACGACCAGGCTCTCGGGGACCTCCTCGAGCTCGAGGGCGCCGCGGGAGCTGATGATCGTCTCGTGGTCGAAGGGGATGTGCGGCAGCTCGACCGGGCTGCTGCCGGTGGCCACGATGGCCTTGTCGAAGGTGATGGGTTCCTCGTCCATGGTCGCCTCGTTGGGCCCCGTGAGCTCGGCGTTGCCCTCGATGACCTCGACGTCGCGGCTCTTCATGAGGAACTGGACGCCCTTGGCCTGCTGGTCGATGGCCTCCTGCTTCCAGGCTTGGAGGGTGGGGAGGTCGACGTCCAGACCGTCGGTCGTGACGCCGCGCTCGGCCCACGTGTCGAGCTCGTCGACGAGCTTGCCGACACCGATCAGGCCCTTGGAGGGGATGCAGCCCCAGTGGAGGCAGACGCCGCCGAAGCTGCCGCGGTCCACGCAGGTCACGTCCAGGCCCAGCTGGGCGCCCCGGATGGCCGCGTGGTAGCCGCCGGGTCCACCGCCGATGACGAGCAGGTCGGTCGAGTCAGCCATCGTATCGGCTCTGCAACGGGCGGGGACTGATAAAGGTATGACCTCGGCCAGACCAGCACCAGGGGCTGTCACGTGCCGTGGATCTCGTCGGCGGGCCCGATCACGTCGACGAGCAGCTCGGCGAGGTCCTGCCGGACGGCGGGGTCCAGCGGGGGTCGAGCGGTGATCCGTCCGTCGGTGTCCACCGTGATCTCCCCCCGGCTGTCAGAGAGGACGACCCGTTCAGCGCGCTCCAGCGAGCCCTTGGCGGTGACGTAGGGCACCGTGTCGCCGTCGTCCAGGACGAGGTGGTCGATCCCCATGTCGTTGCGGGACTCGACCTTGCGCACGAGCTCCTGGAGACCGTCACGGCCTAGCCGGTGGGTCTCCCGGGGGACGACCTCGCCGGCGCCGATCTCCACCAGCTCGGGGTGCTGGCCTCGGCCGAGCACGTAGGTGGCCTCGGTCTCGTAGGCCCCGCTGGCCCGGTCCAGGCTGCTACGGATCAGGAAGTAGATCCCGAGGATCGCGAAGATCGCCAGGACCGCCACGGCAACGTAGATCCCGGTGCGATCCTGACCGGTGGCTTGGAGGAGCCCTTGGAACATGGCCTGCGCCTCGGTGGTCGGTTAGGACTTGGGCTTTGAAAGCCCTACGGTCCCAACCTCCCCCGCGTGGCGGCACTGTCGCTGAGGGATGGAAGATGGGGGAGGCCGCCTCGGTGGGCGGCAGGTCCGCGAGGGTCAGCGGCTCTCGAGCAGGAGCAGGTTGGGGTCCTCGAGGAACCGCTTGACCTCGTTGGCGAAGACCGCGCCGTCGTAGCCATCGATGATCCGGTGGTCGAAGGTGAACGAGAGGTTCATGATCTTCCCGGGGACGATCTCCCCGTCCTCGACCACGGGCTCGTCGCGGATCTCGTGGACGCCCATGATGGCCACCTGCGGGTGGGCCAGGATCGGCGTGGCCAACAGGCCCCCGATGCGGCCCAGGCTGGTGATGGTGAAGGTCCCGCCCTGGATGTCGTCGAGGCTGAGCTTCTGGTTGTTGGCCTTCTCGGCCAGCTCGCTGATGTCCTCGGCGATCTCCAGCAGGGTCTTCTTGTCGGCGTCGTGGACGACGGGGACGACCAGGCCCTTGTCGGTCTGGGCGGCGATGCCCATGTTGATCGGCTCCTTGAGGACGAGCTCCTGGGCCCCCTCGTCGATCAGCGCGTTGATGCGCGGGTGCTTGCGCAGCGCGCGCACGCAGGCCTTGACGATGAACGGCAGGTAGGTGAGCTTGACGCCCTGCTCCTCGGCGGCTTGCTTGGCTTCGCTGCGGATCTCGACCAGCTTGTCGACCCGGACCTCCAGGACGTAGGTGAAGTGGGCCTGGAGCGTCTTGGCCTTGGTCATGTTCTCGCTGATCCGCTTGCGGAGACCCTTGATCGGCTGGACCTCCAGCGCGTCGCTACGGTCGATGCTGGGGGTCTCGAACCGCTGGGCAGGGGCGAGGCCGGTGCCGGCCTGAGGCCCGCCTTGCTCGATGAACCGTCGCAGGTCCTCGAGGGTCACGTGACCGTGGCTGCCGGTGGCCTCGACCTGGACGAGGTCGACGCCCTGCTGCTGGGCTTCCTGGCGGACCATCGGCATAGCCAGGACCTGGCCGCCAGGCCCAGTGGGGGCCCGAGCTTTGCCCTTGCCCTTGCGGGCCGGGCGGCGGGCGCGGCTGGTGGAGCCCATGTCGCCGGGGAGCTCGAAGAGGGTCTTCTCCTCCTTCTCGCCCTCACCGTCGGTGCCGGCCTCGGTCTCGGTGGTCTCGCTGGTCTCGGTGTCGGTGGCGGCGGGTTCACCGTCGACGTGGATGACGACGAACACGTCGCCGACGTCGACCACGTCGCCCTCCTGGAACCGGATCTCCTGGATGGTGCCGGCCCTGGGGGAGCTGATCTGGACCGTGGCCTTGTCGGTCATGACCTCCACGATGTCCTGATCCTCGTCGACCTGGTCGCCTTCGCTGACCAGCCACTCGACGATCTCGCCCTCGTGGATCCCCTCGCCGATGTCCGGCATCTTGAACTCGAAAGCCATGGTGCTTACCTCAGTACTCCAGGACGGTGTCGATCGCGTCGAGGACCCGCTCGGGGGTCGGCATGTACTCGTTCTCCAGCGTGTAGGGGAACGGGGTGTCGAGCCCGGTGACGCGCTGGACCGGGGCGTAGAGGTTCAGGATCGCCTCCTCGTGGATGACCGAGGAGAGCTCGGCGGCGAAGCCGGCCGTCCTCGGGGCCTCCTGGACGATGACGACGCGCCCGGTCTTCTTGGCGCTCTTGATCAGGGTGGACCTGTCGAAGGGCACCAGGGTGCGCAGGTCGATGACCTCGGCGCTGACCCCTTCCTCGTCGGCCGCCTCGGCGGCCTGGAGGGCGGTGTGGGTCATCGCGCCCCAGCCGATGATGGTGACATCGTCGCCTTCCCGAGCGACGTTGGCCTTGCCAAGGTCGACGGTGTAGGCCTCCTCGGGCACGTCCTCCTTGACGGCGCGGTAGACCCGTTTGGGTTCGAGGAACATGACCGGGTCGTTGTCCCGGATGCTGTTGATCAGGAGGCCCTTGGTGTCGTAGGGGGTGGAGGGGACGACGATCTTGAGCCCCGGGGTGTGGGCGAAGTAGGCCTCGCTGGACTGGCTGTGGTAGTGGCCGCCCCGGATGCCGCCGCCGTAGGGCGTGCGGATGACCATCGGTGCGGTGTACTGGCCGCCGCTCCGGTAGCGGATCTTGGCGACCTCGTTGACGATCTGGTCGAACCCGGGGTAGATGAAGTCCATGAACTGGATCTCGGGCACCGGGCGCAGGCCGTAGAGGGCCATGCCCATGGCGGTCCCGATGATCCCGGCCTCGGCCAGGGGCGTGTCGATGACCCGCTCCTCGCCGTACTTGTCGATCAGGCCGTCGGTGGCGCGGAACACGCCCCCGTTGACACCGACATCCTCGCCGAGGACGACCACGTCGTCGTCCTGCTCCATCTCCACCGTCAGGGCGTCGTTGACCGCCTGGACCAACGTCATCTCCGGCATGATCATGCACCTCCGTCGTCGCTGTAGAACCGTTCGAGATCGGCGATCTGCTCCTGGATGTGCCAGGGCGTCTCCTCGTAGACCTCCTCGCCCATCGTCTCGATCGCGGGCTCGGGGGTCTCCTCGGCTTCCTGGACCGCGGCCTGGATCTCGTCGGTGATCCGCTGACGGATCTCCTCGTTCTCCTCCTCGGTGAGGAGGCCTTGGCTGGTCAGGAACGTCTTGAAACGGTCGATCGGGTCACGCTTGGCCCAGGACTCGAGGTCCTCCCGGGGGACGTACCGGTCTGGGTCGTCGCTGGAGGAGTGGGGACCCATGCGGTACGTCACGGCCTCGATCAGGGTCGGACCGCCGCCGTTGCGGGCCTTCTCGATGGCCTTGCGGGTCTCCTCGTAGACGGCCAGCACATCGTTGCCGTCGACCTGGACCCCGTCGAAGCCGTAGGCCACGGCCTTGACGGCGAAGCTGTCCGAGCCGGTCTGCTTGTCGGTGGGGACGCTGATGGCCCACTGGTTGTTCTGGCAGAGGAACACGGTCGGGGTGTCCCAGACGCCGGCGAAGTTCATGGCGACGTGGAAGTCGCCCTCGCTGGTGGATCCG
>CAYXGD010000147.1:3149-5646 GCA_964464425.1 uncultured Thermoplasmatales archaeon | reverse complement strand
TGATCGGGCTCGTGGCTGCCGGCTGGCTGCCGTGGCCAGCGCTTCTGGGGTTGGCGACGGTGCCCATGGCGATCTGGATCCAGGGCCGGGTGTGGGACCGTTGGCGTGAGCCTGAGGAGCTCTTGACCGTCCAGAAGGTGACACTGCTCATGCACGCGGTGACCGGAGCGCTCATCATGGGTGGCGTGATGCTGCAGGTGTGGGCATGATGAGCCTGGACCTGCCCTGCGAGCGGGAGATCGACCTGGTCAAGCAGCGCATCCTCGAGGTCCGGCCCGAGGTCTCCGGCATCCCCGACGAATGGGTGCGCGAGTTCCTGACCGACGGCAAGTACGTCCGCTCCCGGATGCTGTTCCTCTCGTACTACGCCGCCGGCGGCGAGCTGATCACCGACAGGGTGGTCGACGCTGCCGCCGCCATCGAGCTGATCCACGCCGCCAGCTTGGTCCACGACGATATCCTCGACGATGCCGAGACCCGCCGGGGCCTGCTGTCGGCTCCGGTCCTCATCGGCGACCCACTGTCGATCCTGTTCGGTGACGCCCTGTTCACCGAGTCCTTCTGGTTGGCTGCCAAGCTCGGGCCGGAGGTGGCGACGCTGGCCCGGGATAGCGTCCGTGAGATGGTCCAGGGCGAGGCCCGGGAGATCGTCCACCGGAGCGACCGATGGACCCCGGACGAGGCCCAGGTCGTCGCCCGGGAGAAGACGGCCAGCGTGATGGGGGCCGCTTGTGCCATCGGTGGCGTGCTCGCCGAGGCGGACGACGAGCAGGTCGAGGGCCTCAAGCGGTTCGGGATCCAGGTCGGCGTGGCCTTCCAAGCCGTCGACGACGCGCTGGACCTCTCAGGGGAAGGGGGCGAGGTCGGCAAGCCCACGGGCATCGACGCCCGGGTGGGCGCCCCCAACCTGGCAGAAGCCCTCGGCGAGGACGGCGCCAGCCAGGCCCGCAAGTTGGCCGAGCAGGCTGTCTTGGAGGCTCGGGACGCCCTCGGGGCCTTGGGGCCAAGCGAGGAGCGGGAGCTGCTCGAACGCCTGGCGGACTTCATCGTCCACCGCGAGCATTGACCTATACGTCCCAGGTCCGGCGGAGCTCTGGGAGGTCGCGGGCCAGCATCTTCTCCAGGTTGGCTACGACAGGCTCGTACACCTCCACGAGCAGCTCGACCGCCTCCGGTTCCAGGGGGGGCTTCTCTTGCTCCCTGATCAGCGCATGGTCCCCGAGCCAGATCCGCCAAGGCTTTGGGAGGATCAGACGGGCGGCCCGGTGGACGGGCTCGCTCGTCAGGAGCCACTGGGCCAGGGCGTTGCGGGGTTGGCCACCCGGGTTGTGGACCGTGTCGTGGTCGACCTGTTCCATGCCCTGGGGATCGACGTGCAGGAACATCGCGACGTCATGCAGGAGCGCCAGGGGATCGTTCCGTAGCTCCTCGAACAACACCACGTGGACCTGGTCTTGGCCGAAGACGTCCCAGTAACGCTGGAGGTGCTCGTCGTAGAGCCCCTTGTCGATATGCTTACGCTCGGTCCCAGCAGGCTGGGACAGCTCAGCCTGGATGACCTCGAGGAACGACCGATCGTCGTGGCCCTGCCGGATCATCATGGCGTGGTCGCTGTGGGCCCGTTCGATGGGATCCCTCAGGCTGACGAGGAACCTGGCCTCCGGGACCTTGGCGTGGATGCGCTCGGCGACCCCGGGCCAGTGGAGGTAGCCCGGCGTCGACTCCCCGCGAACGGGGAGCTCGGCACCCCGATCGAACCGGGCGAGGTAGGCCTCCTCTGCCCGCGCCATGGCCTCCTCATCCCCCTCGGTGTCCTCCCACGTCCGGGTGAAGAAGTGAAGCTCCTTCTCCTCGGACATGAAGATCTCGGGATGTTGGGCCAGGTAGCGATGGAGGCTGGTCGTCCCGGCCTTCGGCGCACCGGGGATGAAGAAGTTGGGCCACGGGCGCTGATCAGCTGGCACGTCCATCACTCCAGGTAGCCGAGGCCTCGCAGCCGTTCCTCGACGAGACGGCTCTCCTCCTCGCTGAACGCCTGAGCATCGACCTCCAGAGGCAGAGGCTCCCTGGTCCCGGGGTCAGGCTTGCTTGTGAACACGTCGAGGATCTGGCCGTCGAGATCCGCGGGGATCGGAGCCCCGGCCATGGCCAGCAACGTCGGCATCACGTCTGCCAGCTGGGCACCGTCGAGGGTGCCGGCGCGGACGTTCTCGCCCCACGCGAGCAGGACGCCAGAGGGATGGTGGTGGGCGATCCAGCCCTTGCCCTTCTCCGCCGGTCGCACGATCTCCCCGCCGATGGTCCCACCCGGCTCGACGCCGTGGTGGGGCGTGATCAGCAGGTCGGGGGCCTGGTCCACGTAGGGACCGTGCCAGACCTCGTGGGCCGGTTGGACGGCGGCGAACAGCGGGCTCCCATCAGGTGCTTCGGCGGCCTCCAGCGCTTGGCGTGCTGCGTCTAGGTCGCTGGGGTCCTTGAGGTACACGCCACGACCATC
>CAYXGD010000147.1:0-3049 GCA_964464425.1 uncultured Thermoplasmatales archaeon | reverse complement strand
CTGATGAAGACGCCATCCACGGGGTAGGGTGGGTAGGTGCCAGGCTGGTTGATCACGCCGGTCGTCAGGCCGGCGTCGTTGAGGTAGTCCCAGACGTCCCGGGTCCGGTAGTCGGTCGCGTTGGGGTAGTGGAACGTCCGCTCATCGAAGTCGGGATGGTTCCAGCCGTACACCCCGAGCTTCCCGGGGTTCTTGCCGCTCGAGAGGACCCGCCAGGCCGGGAACGTGACCGGTGGGTGCGTGCTCTGCAGGTTGCCGCGGGTCCCTTCGTCGATCAAGGTCTCCAGCGTCGGCAGGCGCCCGTCCTCCAGCAGGGGATCGAGGACGTCCCATGTGGCGCCATCCAACCCGAGGAACAGGTGCTCGGCCATGGTGGATCACTCCAGGTAGCCGAGACCGCGGAGCCGTTCCTCGACCTTCTCGAGCTCCTGGTCGCTGAACGACCCGGCCGAGGTCTCCTCACTCGTGTAGGTCACCTCTCCGGGGTCGCTGAACACCTCGGTGAGCACCCTGCCGTCCATGTCCTCGGGCACGGGCAGCCCGAAGTAGTGGAGGATGGTGGGCGCCAGGTCCACCAGGCGCGCGTCCTGCGGGGCCTGGCCCTGGAAGGTGGGGCCTTGGGCCATCACGATGCCGTGCATGTCGTGGTCGGCTGCGGTCTCGGGCAGGGTCTCCCAGAGCTCCTCGTGGCCCAGCGCGTCGCCCACGGCCATGCCGGCGGCGGGGACGTAGAGGAGCTGGGGGGCCTCGGCCATCCGATCCCCGTGGAGCACGGGTTCGCCGCCGACCTTGTCGTCGTACCTGAGCACCTCCTCGAAGAAGGGGGTCCCGTCCGGCGCGGTCAGCGCCTCCATCCGAGCCTTGATCTCGTCGATCTTCTCGGGGTCGAGCACGTGGAGGGTGAACTTGGTCGAGGCGAAGGCGACCGTCTTGCTCCAGTCCAGCTCCACCAAGCGACGCTGGTTGCTGGTGGTGCCGTCGCGTTCCTTGACCACCTGCTGGAGACGGTCGGGCGTGAGCTTCTTGGCAAGCTCCAGCGCGTTGAACTTCCGGAGCACCCGTTCGACGCCCTGCCGGTTGATCCCGAGCTTGCGGAGGGTCTCGCCGGCACGGTTCGCGTCGCGGGTGAGGTAACCCTCCCGTTCGAGCCAGGTGTTGATGTAGAGCTTCTCGCGCCGGCCGACGAAGCCGTGGTCGCTCATGAAGAGCACGTCGGTGCCGTCGGGAAGCTCGTCAAGGAACCGGCCGAGCTGCTCGTCGATCACCTCCCAGGCCCGCTCCAAGTTCTCGGTGCCCCAGGAGCTGTGTTGCACCTCGTCGATGTGGAAGATCGTGACGTGGAGGAGGTCGACGTCGTCGAGCAGGTGCAGGGCGGCATCGAACCGGGTCTGGAAGAGGTCGACGGCCTCCTGGAACCCCTCCTCGTAGTCCCAGAGCATCTTGTGTCGTGGCGAGACCTGGTACCCGAACCGGTCCTTGAGCTCCTGCTTGAGCTCGGGTGGGTGCGTGTACTGCTGGTGCTCCTCGGCCTGCATCCCGCTGACCATGTAGCCCTCGATCGCCTTGGGCGGGAACATGGTAGGGATGTTGATGACCGCTGAGCGGAGACCCGCGCGGCCAAGGTAGTCCCAGACCTCGGCGGCGTCCAACCGGTCGTACCCGTTGAAGTGGTCGGACTTGGTAGCCGGGTCGAAGTTGCGCCAGCCGAAGATACCGAGCTTGCCCGGGTTCTTGCCGGTGGAGTAGCAGAACCAGGCAGGGCAGGAGATCGGTGGCCGGACGCTTTCCAGGTCGCCCCGGACCCCCTCCTTGGAGATCCTGGCCATGTTGGGGAGCTTCCCGGCGTCGATCATCGGGTCGAGTAGGTCCCAGGTTGCACCGTCGAGGCCGATGACAACGAGCTTGTTGGACACGGGGAACCTCCTCCGGGTCTGCGGCCAGTGCTACTTCGGAGTCATAAGCCTTCCCCCCTGCGCCTCGAAGCGTCAGGCGTGCGCGACCGCCATGCCGGGGCCAAGAGGCGCGCTTTTCAGCGCGCTGGCTTCGATGAACTCGTCGAACGCGCTGTTCCACCCGATATCATCGCTGACCAGGAGACCGCCGTCGGTCAGGTGGGGGAACGCGGCCTCGAATTCGAACCACATGCACTCGTAACTGTGTTCGCTGTCGTGGAGGAAGAGGTCGATCGTCCCCAGGTCATCCAGGAGGCCAGGGAGGAGATCCTGGCTCTTACCGACCAGGAGCGTCCACCGATGCCGAAGGTGCTCGGGGATGATCCATCCCGGCTGCTTGCCGGCGGGGATGACCGCTCCGCCCTTGCCCTCCCAGAAGAGCCCCGTTCGGTTGTCGTCGGCGATCTCCGGCAGGTCGATGCTCCACAGGTGGCCCTGGCCGTTGTCCTCTAGGGCCTGGAGGATCACGGCGGTGGAGACCCCGTTGCAGACCCCGGTCTCCACCACGCGCTCCGGCGTGTGCTGACGCACCAGGGCGTAGAGGTTGATGGCCTCACCGAGCGCCATGGCACCGAACCCGTACGGGTTCCCGCGAGGTGTGTTCCCGCTGACTTGGGCGTAGAAACGTTCCCGTTCGGAGACGATGTGGTCGAGCAGGCCGCTTGCTTCCAGGTCCCTCTGGGCAGTTTCGAAAGCGGCCTTGGTGAGCAGGCGGCTATCCACAAGCCTACGGCGGATCTGCCGGAGCTCCCAGCTGGTCAACAGGCCGCGCATCGTCTCGATCGGACCTTGGAGGGTTCTGCGAAGCATGATCGCCCCGAGGGGCCCCTGGGGCCCCGGTCCATCTACCGGCGACTCCGCTTGTCAAGGATTGCGGTTCTTCCCCTCGGCCGGAGGGGCCGACCCGTTCACCCGTCCTGAACGATCCAGTGGTCCAGGTCGCGATCCAAGCGCTTGGCCAGGGCCTCGACCTCGGGCCTGTAGCTCTCGACGAGGTACGCGCGGGCCTCCTCGGACATGGGCTCGCGGCGTGCTTGCTTCGTGTTGACCCGGTTGGTGAGCTCGCGAAGCTTGAGGCGCAAACCCATCGGAAGGCG
>CAYXGD010000146.1:0-5666 GCA_964464425.1 uncultured Thermoplasmatales archaeon | reverse complement strand
GACGTGCACCATGTGCGGCAAGGCGATCTGCAAGGAGCACCAGGCCCCGGATCAGATCGGGGTCTGCGTCCAGTGCGCCCGGGGCGGCGTCATGGGCTGATCACCAGATCAGTTCCGCCTTCCTCAGCCAGTCCACGTCGCTCATGTAGAGGTCGCGGATGTCGGTCAGGCCGAGCATCATCATGGCCAGCCGCTCCAGGCCGAGGCCCCAGGCGAGCACGGGGTGGTCGACGCCCAGGGGCTCGGTGACCTCGGGTCGGAAGATGCCCGCGCCGCCGAGCTCGAGCCACTGGTCGTCGTAGAGGGCTTCGACCTCGACGGATGGTTCGGTGTACGGGAAGTACGCAGGCCGCACGCGGACATCTTCGAAGCCCATCTTCTGGTAGAAGGTCCGCAGCACCCCGACGAGCATGTCGAGGTTGGCGTCCTCCTCGACCACGATGCCCTCGACCTGGTGGAACTCAGGCAGGTGGGTCGCGTCGGTCTTCTCGTTGCGGAAGACGCGGCCGACCTCGAAGATGCGCTGGGGTGCCTCGGGGTGCTCGGCCAGGTGGCTGATCGTGTCGACGGTCGTATGGGTTCGAAGCAGGAGCCGGCTGGCGGTCTCCTCGGACCAGCTGCCCCCCCACCCGGTGGAGTCGAGGTCGCCGCCGTGCTCGTGGACCGCCTTGACCTGGGCTACCACCTCGGGGTCGTCCAGGTCGACGTGGCTGGGGTCCTCCATGTAGAAGGTATCCTGCATCTCCCGGGCCGGGTGATCCTGCGGGATGAACAGGGTGTCCATGTTCCAGAACGCCGTGCGGACGTACCGGCCGCCGATCTCGGTGAAGCCCATCTCCAGGAAGATCTCCCGGACCTTCTGGATGATGTCCTGCATCGGATGGCGCTTGCCGGGGTAGGCGGCTGGGGCGAACGCCTTGACGTCGTAGGGCCTGAGCTCGGCGTCCTTCCAGCTCCCGGTGCGTAGGTGCTGGGGGGTGAGCTGCCCGATCTGCTCGGTGATCTCCAAGGGCTCTTGTGCCAGGTCTTGGCCCTTGCTGGTGAGCTGGATGCGGCGGACGGGCACGTCGCGCTTCTTGAAGAGGTGGGGGCGCTGGGTGAAGGGTTCCAGGCCCTCGGGGTCCAGGTCGCTGGCGAACCGCTCCCCGTCGGCCAGTGCCTCCAGGATCGGCTCCTCGGGAAGCTGGCCCGTGGCGGCAGCCTCACCAGCGTCGGTCAACCGGACCGTGCCCTGGTCGATCTCGATCAGGCCCTTGCGCTTGAGCTGGCCGACGGCCACGCCGCGTTCGTGTTCCTCGAGCGTGTCGAGGCTGGTCAGGTCGGCCATGGCCAGCTCCCCGCCGGCCCCGTGGATCGCGGTCAACGCTCGCCTCTCCGGGAGGCCGTGGTCCAGGCAGTGCCGCCCCTCCTCGTCGAGGCGGTAGGCATGCCGCATCTCCTCGGTGGTACGGACCAGGTCCTTGGCCTCGAGCCACGAGGCCGCGTTCATGACCTCGACGAGCTCGTCGAGCTCGGTGTGCTGGAGGACATCCTCGGGGGTGGTCTCGCCGAGGTCAGCGAGGGCCTTGAGGACCCGCTTCTCCTGGTTGGTGAGGGTGGCTTGAACGTCCGGTTCGGTGTCGCCCATCTAGTCGTACCTCACGAGCTGCTCGAGGTCCTTGTCCATCTCGTCGCGCTTGGCGTGGTGCGTCTCGAGGAGGGCCCGGGCCCGCTCCTTGGCGATGCCCTTGCACTCGCCACAGAGGATCTCGCCCCCGGAGCACCGTTGCTCGATGTCCTTGAGATCCCCGTCGTCGGGCATCAGGTGGTAGAGGTAGAGCTCGAAGATCGGGCACTTGTACGGGTTGGCACCCTTCTCCCGCTGCTCAGCAGCCGTGGGGCGGCCTCCTGTGACCGACCGGCCGATCTTGCCCTCGGCGGTGTCGATCGCATCGTTCAAGAAGATGGCGCTGTCGGGGACACTGCTGCTCATCTTGTCCCCGGTGAGCCCGGACATGAACCGGTGGTAGGTGGCCGCGGGGGCCACGAACCCGAGCTCGCCCAGCTCCTGCTCCAGCTTCGCCAAGGACGGGTCGATCGCCAGCTTGTCCCCGGCCGGGACGCCTTGGGCGTAGAGGGCCCGGTAACCAACGTTCTGCTCCAGGTCGCTGTAGCCGAGCTCCTCGAGGACGTCTTGGGCCCGGTCGAGGAGCTCCTCGACGATGTCGTCCCCTGCGATCTCCAGCCGTCGGGCGACCCGGCGCAGGTTGGCGTCGCCCTCCTCGGCCTTCACGAAGATCCCAAGGCCCTCCTCGGTCGGCTTGATCGAGAACAACCGGGTCGCCTCGGCCAGGTCACGGGTCAGGCGGATGTGGGGGTCTTGGTCGACACCGACGGGCACGAGGATCGGCCTTGAGCCACCGAACTCTGGCAGTTGCGGGTGCAGGATGTCGGCGGCCTGGACCAGGGGCGCCTGGGCGTGGCTCATGGTGGTCTCGCCGTCGAACCCGTAGAGGCCCTGGAACGTCGACCAGTTCACCCGGTTGCCCAGCAGGAAGGCCAGGCGCTGGACGGCTGCCCTGCGGGATTGGAAGTACACCTGGGCGTCCTCGGGCTCCAGCCCCAGGGCGAGGTAGTTCTTGGCGTACTCCTCCAGGGCAACGTCCCGGCCCTCCTCGAGCCCGATCCCGCGGGTCGCGTAGGCCTCCAGGTCGGCGACACCGATGACGATCTCGGCCCCGAGGCTCTGGAAGTACTTGACCTGGTCGAGCACCATCTTGTGCCCGAGATGCATCTGACCGCTGGGCATCAACCCGGTGAGCACCGCCCATGGCTCCCCGTAGCGGATCGCGCGGACCACGGGCTGGATCCCGCGATGGCCGAAGACGATGTTCCGGCGGAAGAGCGGCGGCGGGTCGTCAAGCTCCTCCAGCACGGGGTCGATCGGCTCGATGCCGAACTCGTCCCGCAACCGGGCGTAGTCGGTGTACTGCTGCGAGGACCACGGATCGATCTGCACGTCGGCGGCCAAGCGACCCTCACCTTAATGAAGTGTACTACGATAGGCTCCCCAAGATGGACGTCCGTCCCAGAGACACCCACTGGCCTCAAGACCTTCCCCCTGTGACCATCATCGGCGCCGGCACCATGGGTCGTGATATCGCGGCCACCGCCCGCCTGTTCGGTCACGAGGTCACCCTCGTCGACGTCGACGAGGAGGTCGTCGAGAAGGGCGTGCGCCATGCCGAGCGACGCTTCAAGGCGCTGGATCGCAAGGGCTTGCTCTACGCCGAGGTCGACGCTTTCACGGCCGGTGTCTCTGGGACCACCGACCTCGACGAGGCCGTCGACGGTGCCGAGGTCGTCATCGAGGCCGTGCCCGAGAACCTCAAGCTCAAGCAGGACACGTTCGGGGACCTGGCTGAGGCCGGCGACGACCCGTTGCTGGCGAGCAACACCTCGAGCTTCCCCATCGGGGAGATCGCCGACGGTAACCCCGCGGCGACCCGGATCGTCGGGACCCACTTCTTCAACCCGGTCCTGAACATGCCCCTGGTCGAGGTCATCCCTGGGCCCGAGGCCGACGAGGCCGCCGTCGACCGGGCCGTCGAGTTCGCTCGGGGGTTGGGCAAGGAGGTCGTCCGCCTGAACGAGGACGGCCCCGGTTTCGTCACCACACGCGTCCTCAACGCCTGGCTCACCACGGCTGCCAAGGCCGCCGAGGACCAGGATCCCTCCAGCATCGACGCGGGGTTCCGCGAGCTCGGCTTCCCCATGGGACCGTTCGAGGTCATGGACCTCTCCGGGCTCGACACGGTCGCCTCCGTGGCCGAGCACCTCTCCGGCGAGGTCCCGAGCAAGCTCAAGGAGCTCGTCGCCGAGGAGAAGCTCGGCCGGAAGACCGGCGAGGGCTGGTACACGAGCCAGGGCCCGGACCGCGAGGTCGACCCTGCCGACCCCTGGCCGCTGCTGGCCCCGGCCCTGGCCGAGGCGGCTGAGATCGTCGACGAAGGCATGGCCTCACCCCATGACGTCGACAAGGCCCTGCGTCTAGGCGCCAGCTTCCCCGGCGGGCCGTTCGTCCTGACCGCGGAGAAGGGCCTCGAGGACGTCCAGAGCCTGGTGGAGGACGCCGATCTGGAGGCTGGTCCCCTGGCCGAGGTCGACCTTCCCACGGGGAACCGGGCGATCACCGTCAAGTCGTTCGGCGACATCACCCACGTCCGCTTCACCCAGGGGCATAACGGCAACAAGCTCGATCAGGACCTCCACCAGATCCTCGCCGACGACGTGTCGGCCGCAGAGGGCCCCGTCCTCGTCTCGGGGGAGGGCCGCTACTTCCTCCACCCCAAGTCGTCCCAGGTCCCCCATGACAAGCTCGACCCGCTCCGTCAGCACGAGTCGCTCGCGCTGATCCATGGCCCGTTGGGCGACGGGGCCATGAGCGTGGCCCGCGCCTGCCGGCGCCGCGTGGCCCGGGTGGATGCGGCGATCGGGCTCGACCGGCCCGTGCCGGCCGTCCGCGCCATCCAGCTCGACCTCGTGGACGCTGTCACCCACCCCAAGCAGGCCCCGGAAGCGATCACGTCGGTGTTCTCCCAGAAGGTCGCCGGTGTGGTCCAGTCGGAGATCGAGGAGCTCCTCTACGAGATCTGACCCGCCCGGTCCGTGCGGGCTCGGTCAGCTGAGATGGTCCAACAGCTCGTCTGTGTGTTCCCCCAGCTCCGGAGCTCCGTCGAGATCCGCTGGCCCGCTGACCCCCGGCGGGTCCAGGCTCGTCGTCTGGGCCGGGTCGGCCATGGCCTGGGCGACCGTGCGCACCGGCGCTGCCGGCACGCCCCCGTCCCGGAAACGCTCGACCCACGTGTCGACCGGTTCCTGGGCGATGATCTCAGCCAGCCGCTGGTAGGCCTCGTCCTCGGGTCCCGCTGGGTGGCCGACCTCGAGCAGGTCCTTGTCCCCGACGACCAGGCAGAGGCTTCGCCAGAAGGGAGGCTCCAACGCGCCCAGGGCCAGCAGGCCGCCGTCGCTGCACGGGTAGACGTTGTAGCCTGGCAGGCCGTCACGGATCGGGTTGCGGTCGGCACCTGCCACGTGGAGCGTGTGATCCAGGAACAAGGGCGCCTTGAGCGAGCCCGCCAGGGAGGCCTCGAGATGGTGGTTGCCGTCGGCTCCCATGTGGGCCACGGCCAGCAACGCTGCCCAGAGGGCGCCCGTGAAGTCGGCCACCGGGAGCTCGGGCAACCGGGCCTCCTTAGGGTCTAGCCCACCCATCCAGGCTTGGTAGGTGATGTCGTGGCCCGGTTCCTGGGCCAGCTCCCCCTCCGGCCCGAAGCCTGAGAGGCCCACGTAGATCAGATCGTCACGATCCGCGGAGAGGGCTTCGAACCCGACCCCGAGCCGGTCTGCGACGCCGGCCCTGTAGCCGTCCAGGACGACCCTGGCCGTGCTGGCCAGACGCAGGTACTGCTCAACGTCCTCGGGTCGCTTGAGGTCCAGCTCGACGCTCTTCTTGCCTCGGTTGAGCGCGCAGAACAGGGCGCTGGCGCCTCCGGCGGTCGTGTCGATCATCGGCGGGACCGAGCGCACCGGATCGCCGACCGGCGGCTCGACCTTGATCACCTCGGCGCCTAGCTCGCTGAGGACCAGGCCGGCGTAGGGGCCGGGCGCCAGTTGGGCGAACTCGA
>CAYXGD010000145.1:0-5677 GCA_964464425.1 uncultured Thermoplasmatales archaeon | reverse complement strand
GGACCTGCACGCTGTCACACCCCCCGGTCAGACGAATCCAGCACCCTTATGCTGCCGGGCGTGTAAGCGGAGGGTCCATGGTTCCCACGGGCTGGGATCTCGCGTACCTCTACGTCGGTACCGACGACCTCCAGCACGAGCTCTCCGGTTACCTGGACGAGCCCGGGGCCCGCAAACTGTGGCACTTCCGGGACGACGACGAGGAGATCGTCGCCGTCCACACCGGCGAGGGCCCGCTCCACATCCTCGTCGACCAGGAGCCAAGCGGCAGCTGCGTGCCCTTCTTCTCGGTGCCTCACCTCGACACCACGACCGCCGAGCTCGAGGCCCACGGCTGGCAGCCGATCACCGAGCCCTTCGAGATCCCGGTCGGGCCGTGCCGCATGTTCGAGGACCCCACCGGCAACACGTTCGCCCTGTTCGAGAACGTGCGGCCGTACGCCATGTGGTCGGCCTACGCCGATCCCGGCAACCCGCGGGCTGTGCGGTGACCGCGCTGCTCACGACCGCATCGCCCGCTCGACACCCAGCACGGTCAGCGCCACGGCCAGCACCGTGAAGCCGATCAGCGCGAACAGAGGTGCAAGGACATCGGTGATCCCTGCGCCCAGCAGGACGATGTCGTGCAACGCGTCGACCATGTAGCGAAGCGGCATGATCAGCGTGACCGGCTGGAGCCACCCCGGGAGAGAACTGACCGGCACCAGGACCCCACCGAGCACGACCTGGGGCACGATGACGATGGGGGCGAACTGCTGGATCTGGAACTCGTTCTCCGCGAAGGTGGACAAGAGCAGGCCCATGCCGAGGGCGACCAAGGCGCCGAGCACCAGGGCCAGCAACACCAGGGCGACCGAGCCCCGTGGCTCGACGCCGAGCAGGTAGATGGTCGCCGCCAGGATCGCCGAGGCCTGGATGAACGCCAAGATCCCGAAGGCGGTGAAGTAGCCGATGACGAACTCGTACCGGCGAAGGGGCGTGGCGAAGAGCCGCTCGACGGTCCCCTGGACCCGCTCCCGGAGGAACGACACGCCGGTCAGGAGGTAGGTCAGCGAGAACACGAGGGCGCCTGTCAAGGGAGCGGCCAGGTGATCCTCGACCTCGAAACTGTCGTAGATCGCCGGCCGGATCACGGGCTGAGCCTGCCGGGCGGCCAGGGCGGGCACCAGCTCATCGCGTGCTGCCTGGGGGGCGCCCTTGAGCGCGTTGTTCACGATGACGTCGACCCGGCGATCCTCGCTGGCGCCCCGGCCGATATGGAGCACGGCGTCGGCGTCGGTGGCCATCATCGCCTCGATGCCGGCGTCCAGCTCGGCGGCGTGGCGGATCTCGGCGTCGTCGAGCCTGTCGAGCTCCCGGAGGATCTCCCGGCTGAAGGGCGAGCCGTCGTCGTCGACGACGATGACGTCGATGGCCGCACCCCCGGACAGGGCCTCGGTGAGCAACCACAGGGTGAAGATCGGTGCGATGACCAGGAGGGCCGCGGTCCGCCGGTCCCGCCGGACGCTCCGGAGCAACCGGGTGACCAGGCTCGTGATCCGGCCCATCAGCTGTCCTCCGTCTCCACCGCGAGCCGCCGGAAGGCCGTCTCGAGGTCCTCGGCGCCGGCCCGGGCGCGCAGCTCGTCGGGTGATCCATCGGCGACCAGGCGGCCGGCCCGGAGGAACACGACCCGGTCGCAGGCATCGACCTCGCCGATGTAGTGGGTCGACATGATGATGGCCGTGCCCTGGTCGGCCAGGTTGTGGAGGTTCTGCCACATCTGGTACCGGAGCTCGGGATCGACGCCGACCGTGGGTTCGTCGAGCACGGCCACGCGCGGCCGGTGGACCAGGGCTGCGGCCAGGGAGACCCGCCGGCGCATCCCGCCAGAGAGCTGGGTGAGCAGGTCGTCGGCCCGGTCGGCCAAGGCCACGACGTCGAGGATGGAGGCCACGGCCTCGCGTCGGACCGCTCGGTCCTCGAGGCCTTGGAGGCCGCCGAAGAACTCGAGCGTCTCCCGCACGGTGAGGTCGGGGTAGAGGGCCTCGTGCTGGGGCATGTAGCCGATCCGGTCGGCGACCTGGGTCCTGCCTTCGGGCATCGGTTCACCGAGCACCGCAGCCGTGCCGGCATCCGGTCGCTCGAGGCCCAGCAGGATCCGGATGGCGGTGGTCTTCCCGGCGCCGTTGGGTCCGACCAGGCCGACGATCTCCCCGGCGGTGACCGACAGCGTGAGCCCGTCGACGGCCTGGATGTCCCCGAACCGCTTCTCGATGCCCTCGAGGGCGACGACGACCCGGCCCTCTTCCGGCCCGGCCGGCCGGTCGGTCGAGGGCGAGGTCGCCACGGTCACCACCTCGGCCGCCGGGCGTGGGCTGCGGCGATGACCGTCAGGAGCGCGACCAGCACCAGCGCCGACGGGCCGGGCACGCGAAGCGGGTCGTCCTCGGAGGCGTCGTCGAGCTCGTCCTCGCACAACGAGTCCGCTGGCAGCCGGCGGGCATCGGAGAGCGGGATGGTCACCGTCAGGTCCTCGTCCTGGCCCTGGTCGTCGGTCCAGGTCAGGACCACCTCGACCTGGTCGGGGCTCCCCTCGTCGGTGCGCTCGTCCACGTGGCTCTCCACGGTGAACGATCGGGGCTGGTGGGGGGCCACGTCGTCCAGGACGGCCGGGGCCGAGGCGTCGACCGCCGGGCTGGCTACGGTCCGCACGAGGGTGTTGCGGGCCGGCGCGGTGCCGGTGTTGACCACGAACCCGCCGGCCACCAGGCGTGGGCCCTCGGGGTCCAGGGCCGCGCATGGATCCACGATGCTCAGCTCGATGGCACCGTCGACGCGGATCCCCAGGGGGAAGGTCCAGTCGCGGACCATGCCCTGATCGTCCTCCCAGGAGGCGACCACGGTGACCGACTGGGTGCCCAGGGCCCCCTCGGCGACGAGCACCGGCAGGCTGACCTGGGACGAGGCCCCCGGGTCGAGGTCGCCGACGCGCAGGGTCGTGGGGCCGGTGGCCACGACCGGCGGTTGCCCCGTGCCGGGGCTGGCCGCGGGGAGCCGGATGTCGAGGGTGACGTCCCCCAGGGCCTGGGCGTCGTGGTTGGTGACCTCGAAGGGCAGGGTCCCGGGACGATCGGCCTCGAGCTGCGCGTCGGTCAGCTGGACCCCCAGGGGGGGTGCGGTCAGCGGCCGGACGACGAAGCCGAGGGAGGCGGCCTGAGTGACCTGCGCGCCGGCGGTGTTGGTGTAGGTGAGGGTCGCGCTGAGGTGGTAGGTCCCGCCGCTCTGCGGTGTCAGCACGCGGATCGGGACCGTGGCCGTGGCGCCGGGGCCGAGGTAGCTCCGGTTCAGGGTGGTGTGGGAGCCCGAGGCGAGCACGAGGCTGGCCTGGCTCCCGCTGCCACCGGTCGTCTGACCCGTGGACGGTGGGGCCACGGCGACCTCGATCTGGGACGCGCCGCCGTCGCCGTGGTTGATGAGGGTGAGCGTGACGGGGACCTCGGCGGCCGCCGGCAACCGGGTCGGGGCGGCCTCGACGGTGATCGACGGCGAGCCCAGGATGGGGACGCGCAGGTTGTGGAAGACGTTGCGGCGGTTGGCGTCGGTGAGGTTGTTCCGGTCGGTGTACAGCCGGAGCGACAGCGGGACGGTCAGGGTCTCGTCCCGGGCGACGGTCTCGTTGACGTCGACAGTGAACTGGGCCGCCCAGGTGTCCCCTTGCTTGAACGGGCCCTGGAACGTGTCGACGTCGCTGTCGGAGTGGGTGGGCCACAGGCCATCGGTCTCACCGAGCTGGGCCCGGAGGAAGTGGTAGGTCTGATCCCGCTCGTTCTGGAGGATGACGGTGAGGGTCACGCCGTCGTCGCCCGGGCTGACCGATCGCTCGGCCCCGGGGGGACCCCAGTGGTGGCGGACCACGGCGGCCGCCGAGGCCGTGGCTTGGGCTTGGACCACCGGGGAGAGCAGCGGACCCACAGCGACCAAGGCGACGGCCAGCAGCACGAGGGCACGTCGGCGGGCGCGGGCACCGGATCCAACCATGGGGGGCCTCTATGGTTCCCCCCTGAAGAGCCTATTGTAACTTCAAGAGTATGACTCGTGAACGACTGGGGTCGGAGAGGGCCCTCGTCGACCGGCAGGGAGGGTCACACCTCGTCGACGGTCCCAGGGAGGTCCTCTGGTCCCAGGGGCTGTCCGAGGCTCCAAACCTCGTCCTGGACAGGGGCGATGTGCTCGACGAACTCCGGGGCTGGGATCCAGACCCCCTGCGCGTCCGGCCCGTGGTCCCGGTGGCGGAGCGGGAAGCCGAGCAGCGCCTGCCGGCCGTCGATGAACAGGAACCGGGGCGGGATCCAGCTCACCCGCACGTCGGCACCGAGCCGGAGGAAGCCTGCGGCGGTCTCGGGGTCCGAGGCCATCACACGCACCCGGACGCCCCGGTCGAGGGCGGCCTCCAGGGCCTGGTCCAGGGGTTGGCCGTCGCACGGGAGCGGGAACATGGCCACCAGCATGAGCTCCTCGCGGGCTGCCTTGACCATCTCGAGGGTCCGCCGGGCCAGGGCCTCGGGGGTGTCCAGCAGCCAGATGGGGCCGCCGAACCGGGTGGCCTCCTCCTCGTACTGGGCCTCCAGGGCTGGGACGACGGTGTCGATCTCCTCGACGAGCTGCTCCCTGACCCGGCCGATGCGGTGGGCGGGTCGTTGGGCCTGGAAGGTCTTGGGTCGGCCCTCCCGGGAGTCGACCCAGCCGCCCTCCTCCAGGTCCGAGAGCACCGTGTAGATCCGGGTCCGGGGCACGCCGGCTGCCTCGGCGATGTCCGAGGCCGTCGAGGGGCCAAGGCCCACGAGCGCGACGTAGGTCTTGGCCTCGTAGCTGGTCAAGCCCAGGCGCTCGAGGAGCGGGACGGCCGGATCCATGTAACCTCACAGATGGGTCAAGTTACATGATGGTGGGGTGCAGGGCCGGCGCCCCGGTCGGCACCTCAGCGGGCCAACTAGCCTCAGTTGATCAACCGCATCGTGAGCGGGTACCGGTAGTCCTCCCCGTCCGAGGTCTTCACGGCGGCCACGATCGGGAGGATCAGGCCCATCAGCAAGACGATGAGGATGAGCACGAACCCGATCAACAGGAGCATGAGCACCGCGCTGACCAGACCGTAGATCAGGATCGAGAGCTGGAAGTTCACGGCCTCCTTGGCGTGGCCCTCCACGAGGGGGTGCTCCTTGCCCTTGACCAGCCAGACGATCAGCGGACCGATCAGCCCCGGCACGCTCAACAGCCAGGTCAGCCCCAGGAGGTGGGCGCCCACCGCCCAGTTCCGCGCCTCCTGGTCGTCCATCCGCGCCCCTCGCCAGGCTTCCTGGCCGTGAGGGCGCTCCTCGGCTGACGGTTCGGCCTGGGCCTCGGCGGGAGCTGGCACCTTGGCCTGCTCCAACGGCTCGGTGGGCGCGACCTCGAGCTCCTCGTCGGCGGGTGTGGCGGCCTCGGCGGGCTCCCGGGCGCGATCTGGGTCGTCCTGCCCCTGGTCCTGGCCCATGGCACCGGTTTAGACGCGCTGGCACTTAGTTTGGTACGGTCGGACCCGGGACCGGGACCAACCTCAAGGGCCGTCGTGCGTTTCGGAGCCCCGATCACCATGGACCACGTCCCCCTCGGGAACACCGGCCTGCGCGTCTCGGAGATCTGCTTGGGCACCATG
>CAYXGD010000144.1:0-5681 GCA_964464425.1 uncultured Thermoplasmatales archaeon | reverse complement strand
GGCGAGACGTTCCTTGTTGATAGCCATGGGCGTCTTCCCTCCGCCTGGCCCAGCGGGGCGATCCCGGCATCGGGACAGCGCTCGCGCTGGGGGCTGACGGCTTCGTATGCGGGCAAGACAGGGCCTCTGCTGGCGGGCAGGGGCTAGCTGCTTGCGGGTTCGGCAACACGCCCCGGGTTGCCCCGGGGACAACCAGCCGGTTGCCTAGCCCCTACTTAAAGCTTGCTGCACACCGGGCGGGCATGACGGCGAACTAGCCGGTCTAGCACGTGGAAACAGGCGCTCTAGTGTGACACCCTAGCACGGACAGGCAAGGTGGGACCCTGCCCGCCGGGCACGGGAGGGGCAGGCCTGCGGGTGGCGGGCTGGCCGGGACCGCTGGGATCGAGGACAGGGTGACGCTGGCCAGGGCCAGGACGGGGTGTCCCTGGGTGGCGGTGGTGACAGGCCGCGTGTACCAGGCGCCTTGGCAGCCCCCTCCCAGGGCCAGGGCGGTCGGATCGTGGCCCTGGCGCTTCAAGGCGGTCGTCGTGACCTCGTGCTGGCTCCCCCGAGCAGCCAGGCCCGCGTCCCATCGAGCTGGTCGTCGGGGAGGCCGTCGGCACCCTCAAGCGACCCATCCCGAAAGGACAAGGACCCCCTGGCGTGCTTGGGGCCCGATGACGCACCGAGGCTTGGTCCTGGGGGGCCTGCTCGCGACCGCCCTCCTCCTGTTAGCGCCCATGACGACCGCTCAATTGCCCATGGAGGGCGAGCCGGAGGTCGAGTTCCCCAACGTGATCGTCGCTCCCCCCATCGAGCCCGGCTCGCCGACGCCGGTCATGGTGACCGCCACCGTCGGCTGCAGCCAGGGGGAAGCACCGGAGACCGAGAACAAGGCGACGATGACCGTCGTGGAGCCGCCGGCGGGCGTGAGCGTGGATCTGGAGCCTGCGACGAGCACGTGGACGAACAGCGCCGGTGCCTGCGGGGTCAACGCGACCGCCCACGAGGTCAACGTGACAGCCACGGTGACCCTCCAGAGCCAGGTGCCGGCCCTGGAGGCCCAGACGATCGGCTTGCAGCTGACCGTGGAGAAGGCCCCACCGGCCGGAGAGGCCCAGACCTACGGGCCGTACAACGCCAGCCTGACCGTCACGCCGGCCTACCAGGGTCGCTTCTCGGTGAGCCTGGAGGACAAGACCGTGGAGGTCCCGGCCAACCAGACCGCCGCGTTCCCCGTGGCCATCGAGAACCGGGGCAACGGCGAGACCCAGTTCAGCCTCAGCCTGGGGGAGCTGCCGGAAGGTGTCGTGGCCGAAGGCGCCAGCGAGACCCTGATCCTGGCCCCAGGGGGGAACGGGACGGTCACCGTCGAGCTCAGCTTGCAGGACCCCAGCATCGACAGCCTGGTCTCGCACAGCGTCGAGCTCGTGGTCGATGGGGGGTCGACAGATCCTGACGGCGGCCCAGCCGGCAACGAGACGCGGAGCCTCACCGCTCGGTTCCAACCGGTCGACGACGGTAGCCCGATCCCAGGGCCCGGCGTCGGCTTGGCCGCGCTGGCGGTGACGCTGGGTGCCTTGGTGCTGCGACGGGAAGCCCTGTAGCCCAGCGGTCGCTCAGCCCCCGCTCACGGTGGCGGCCGATCACGTCGCCACCGATCGCCGCCGACCAGGGCCGCAGCGGCACCCAAGAGGGCAAGGATCGCCACCGGGCTGACCACCGGGACCGGCAGGTAGTCCGGGACGATCGGGTTGGCGATGAAGAACCCCTGCGTCTGGCTGGGCGGCGCCTCGTTCTGCCAGCGGTCCAGGGCCGAGACGGCGAACCGGTAGGGGATGTCGGTCCGGACATCCTCGGGCGGGTCCCACCGGATCCGCCAGACGGTCGGGTCGTTGGCCCGTGGCTCGGGGCGGATGGTGCCCAGCGGCTGGTCCCGGGCGAACAGTCCGCCGATCGGGGTGCCCTCCCCGGGGCGCATCCGGGTCCCGTCTGGGTACAGGATCACGAAGTCGACGACGACGCGCTCCCCCTTGCGGACGTTGTCCGGTGGCTGGTTGAGGAACCGGACGGTCATCTGCTGCGGGTTGATCTGGAAGAGCTGGGTCTCGTCGTCGATCTCGTTGCCGTAGACATCCTCCCCCTTGAGCTGGAACCGGACGACGACGAGCTCGGTGGTCCGGTCCGTCGTGAAGGAGGCGCGGGCTGTCGTTCCGTTGTAGGAGAGCCGGGGCTCGCCGATGCCGGCCGCCCCGGTGGAGACCGAGGCGGTCAGGTTCCTGATCTCCGACGGGAAGGTGAACTCGGCCCTGGCGGTCTGCCCCCGGGTCACCGCGCGGGGGTTGTCGATGGCGGTGGCCTCCACGGTCCCGGGGACGACCTCGACGGGCCTGGAGACGAACGTCTTGATGACGTTGCCTGAACGGTCGCGGCCACCGACCTCGAACCGGTACTCGCCCACCGGCAGATCGAAGGACGGTTGCCAGTCGAGGAACCAGCGACCTTCGAAGAAGCGGGCGCTCCCTGTGTCGACGATCTCGCCGGCCTCATCCAGGATCCGGACCTCCGGTGTGCCGTGGCGGGAGGTGTAGGCTTGGCCGTCGGGGAAGACCAGCTTGGTCTCCAGACGGACGTTGCCCTCCCTGGGCGCTTCGGTCGGCGGGTCCTCCACGATGCTGGCCCTGACCTCGAGGGCGGCGATCTCGATGGGGCCCAGGCTCACCTGGAACCGGTTGCCGAAGAGGTCCCGGCCGCTCACGTCGATGACCAGGGGCCCGGTAGGCGCGCTCCGGGGTGGGGTCCACTGGACGAAGGTGCCCACGGACGGTGCCGGCGTGACCTCCACGTTCCGGTACGTGACGGGTCCGGCTCGGACCACAGCCTCGTCGATGACGTCGCCGGGCTCGCGGGCGAGGATCGCCGTGATCTTCTCGCCCTTCTCGACCTCGTCGGGCGGGGCTTGGACCAGGGAGCGTTGGACCTCGATGGCCGAGAGGTTGAACTTGACCGAGAGCCCACCGAAGCCCACGTCGTCCTCCCCGCGCCCGATGATGGTGAACATGTAGGTGCCGGTGGGGGTGGACGCGTCGGTCTTGAAGTAGCCGATGTGGTTCTGCCCGGCCTCCTGACCGGTCAGCTCGAGGAAGCGGTCGGGGCTGATCCCGACGCCGTTGCGGTAGAGCTGCCACGGACCGCCGGCCTCCGGGCGCCGGAGCACGTTGATGACCGGTTCCTCGGTGAAGATGCCCTGGTCCCCTGGGCTCGACGGGAACAGGGCGAAGATCTCGCTGCCTCGCTGCCGTGAGCACTGGGCCTGGTCGGCCGCGATGCTGGCGTTGCCCGGGCAGATCGGCGAGGTCGAGTTCCTGAACTCGCCGTTGAACAGGATGGTGAAGACCTTGGAGGTGGCCGGACCCACGATGTTCCCGTGGATGTCCCGGCCGGTGACGTTGAAGAAGTGGGTGCCGGGCACGGCCTTGGCCGCATCCAGCTCGAACTCCCACTGCTGGCCGCCCTGGATGCCGGTCGGCCGCTGGACGCGCTCGGTCCTGGGCTGGTCCAGGAAGTTCAGGCGCACCAGCTCGACCTGGATATCCCCGCCGCGCTCCGGGTTGGCCATCTCCTCGGTGAACAGGGAACCGTCGGGGTAGGTCAACCGCGTGACGTACCGGAGGGTGTCGCCGTCGACCAGGTCCGGCGGCGGGACCACCGGCCGCACGTTGATCCGGGCGGGCTCGACCTCGAAGGGGAACGCGGTGACGTTCTTGTTGCTGGGATCCCGGTCGTCGCCGGCGATGATCTCGAGGTCCCAGGTGCCGATCGGCGCCCCGTCCTCGGTCTTCGGGATCCGGAACGTACGGACCCATCCACCTTGGCCGTCGGCGTCCGTCATCAACAGGGAGTCCACGTCGAGGACCCGGCCGAACCGGTTCTCCTTCTTGACGCGGAGCATCACCCCGCCGACCGACGGGTCGGCGTTGTCGCTGGTCAGCGGCCGCCCGTCCTTGTACTCGGCTTGGAGGGTGACGTGCACGGTCCGTGTACGCTCGGTCCCGTTGACCTCCTCGCTCCCGACGAAGGTCTTGAGGTCCAACAGGGGACGGGCCACGACGATGTCGAAGATCTGCGAGGGGGTGCGTGGGATCTCGTTGCGGTGGTTGGTACCGCCGTGCCTGTCCTCGGCGGCCCGGAGGATCCACCGGTACTCGCCCAGGGGCCCGAAGGTCAGGTTGATCGGTTCCGAGGTGTTCCAGAGCCCCTGGCCGGTGTAGTTGAGGGTCTTCTCCTCCTTCCAATCCTCGGCACCGACCCGGCGGAGCTCGACCTCCAGCTCGCCGTCGGTGTCGTTGGGGGTCACCGGCGAGCCGTCGGCGTAGGTGAGGTTGATGCTCAGGTTCGCGGTCTCCAGGCGCTCGACCTCGTCAGGCAACCGTTCGAACCGTGGTTCGATGACGTACGGGTGGACCTTGTAGAACGGTGAGCTGAACTCCCGGATCTTGTTCCCGTCGAGCAGCACCTGGTCGTCGACGGTGATCTTGTAGAGCGGGTTGTCCTCCTGACCGGTGCCGGCCCGGGTCGCCTGGGCGTCCTTGGCGATGGTGTGGTTGACCCAGAACTGCCGCAGCGGCCCCACGTAGATCGAGCGGGGGTGGGCGACGGTCTCGGATCGTTCCTCCTGGATGCTGGTCGCCGTGTCGACCTTCTCGACCCGGATCCTCAGCGTCCCGTCGGGCACCACCTCGCCCTCCAGCGGCGTGACCTTGGCCTGATGGCTCATGTGTTTGCAGCCCTGCGGGGCCGCGAAGTAGAGCAACCGGAAGTAGTAGCGGACGGTCTCGGTCCGCTGGAAATCAGGATCGGCTTCCTGGTTGCCGAACGTTGGCCGGAGCTCGACGGTCGGGATCGGGACCGGCGAACCGGGGAGGAGCGGGAACGTCTCGGCGTCGGTCTGGCCCTCGGCTTCGACCTCGACCCGGAGCGTCTGGCTGTTGTCGGCCCCCAGAGGGTAGTCCAGGGGGATCGGCCAGGTCACGGTCACGGGGATGCCTGGCCCGCTGGAGACACGGGTCTCGTCGACGACCGTCACGCCCCGGTCCCGATCGATGACGCGGACCTGGACCTGGATGCCGGCGTTGTGGCCCGTGCTGGAGATACGGAGCACGTCGTGCCGCCAGGCCTCCTGATCCCGGCAGACGTTGGCGGTGGTCATCCAGACCTGGAAGGTGTCGCTGGCGTCGGTCCCGACCCCGCTATCGACGCTGACGTCGTAGGTGTCGCGGCGGGAGGGCGCTCCGAGCGCCGTGGCGTCGTGGCCGTCCGGGTTGGTGAAGCCCTCGGGGAAGGAGATGCGGCAGAAGCGCTTGCTCGTGTCGCTCTTCCTGGCGCAGTTGTCCTTGTTCGAGTCGAAGGTGATCGTCCGTGTGAAGGGGCCGTCGCAGTCGACGTTGCGGCAGTCGACGGTGACCGTCTCCTCGGTCTCACCGCTGCCGAAGACGACCTCGATCTGGGCGCTGGCTCCCTCCATCACGTCCTCGAAGCCAGGCATGACGCGCACCTCCTCACCGACGGCCTGGGCCGTGTCGGCGACGAGGAGCAGGGCCCCCAAGGTAGCGATGGCTACCCCCAGGGCGAGCACGCCACCTGGACCTACGCGCACGTAGCGGCTGTTCATCGGCCCCCGTTTAAAGCTTGTCTCAAGT
>CAYXGD010000143.1:0-5702 GCA_964464425.1 uncultured Thermoplasmatales archaeon | reverse complement strand
CCTTGCCGCGGAAGGGGCCGTGGTCTGGACAATCACGGAGCATGGTCGGTTCTCACCGAGCGACGACCAGGAGGCTATTATAGCGTTGCGGTGGTTGCGCCGCGAGGCGTTCACCGTGGACCAGGACCAAGCCAAGACGCTGGTCGGCCAGCGTGCAGCCCAGCTCGTCGAAGACGGCCAGATGCTCGGTCTCGGCACCGGCTCCACGGTGGCCAAGCTCCTGGATGCCTTGGCCGCACGGATCGAGACCGAAGGCCTGGAGATCGCCGGTGTCCCGACCAGCCAGGACACCCAGGCCCGCTGCGAGAAGCTGGGCATCCCGACGACCACCCTGGAGGATCACCCCAGGCTGGACCTCTGCATCGACGGTGCCGACGAGGTCGCCCCTGATCTCCAGCTGATCAAGGGCGGGGGTGGCGCGTTGTTCCGGGAGAAGGTCGTGGCCAGCGCCAGCGACCGGTTCGTGGCCATCGTGGACGCCAGCAAGGAGGTCGAGGCCCTCGGCGAGAGCTTCGACCTACCGGTCGAGGTGGTCCCGTACGCCCAGCCTGTGGTGAAGCGTCGGCTGGCCGACCTGGACCCCACCGTGCGGGAGAGCGGGGGCCACCCGTTCACCACCGACAACGGGAACCACATCCTCGACCTGGCCACGGGCCCGATCGACGATCCCCACGCCCTGGCCGCCCGGTTGGAGCAGGAGGTCGGCCTCCTGGAGCACGGTCTCTTCCTGGACATGGCCGACGCCTGCCTGGTCGCGGGGCCTGACGGGGTCCAGCATCGGACGCGCTGACACGGGCCGCGCTGGCTGAACATTGAAGGGGACCAGCGCCTTGCCCGGGTCGATGGCTTGCCAGGAGCCCGGTCCCCTCAAGGAGCTACGTGACACCGTCAAACCGTACGGCCGCCACGCGCTGGCGTGCGCAGGGTGGCGGACCTGGCAGGAGCGCATCGAGAACCAGGACGACCTGCTTGGGCAGATGGGGCGGGAGGTCAAGGAGCACGGCGACGCCGTGGAGCCTGCCCCGAAGTTCACCGCGCTCCGGACCGAGCCGGTCGGCGACGGCATCGACCTGATGCTGTTCCCCGACGCGCTCGTCTACCACGGCGTCGACGAAGCCGCGTGGTCCCGGATCCTCGAGGAGCACCTGGTCGGTGGGCAACCTGTCGAGGAGCTCGACCCCGAGCCTCTCTCCGGGACCCACATCCTGGTCTGCAACCACGGCGCCCGGGACGAGCGTTGCGGGGCATGTGGCCCCCTGGTCGCTGAGGCGTTCGAGGAAGCGATCGGGGCCGGCGGCTACCAGGATGTCCACGTGCACCGGTCCAGCCACGTCGGTGGCCATCGGTTCGCCGGCAACGTGCTGGTCTACCCCGGCGGCGCCTGGTACGGGTACGTCCGTCCGCCGGACGTCGACAAGGTGCTCGAGGCCCACGTCGATGGGGATGGTCGCTGGGAGGCCCACTACCGTGGCGAGATGCTCGGGCCGAACCCGAACAGGTGAGAGGCGTGGCCAACGTTGCACGGCCGGCCACCAGGTGGGGTCAGCGATACCGGCCCCTCATGTAACCGGGCGTCGATCAGGTCGTCATGGTCGAGTACTTCTCGGAGCAGTACTGGGACACGCTGGCGGACAAGCTGAACAGCGACGCGGGCTTCCAGGAGAAAGCATCGGACGTCGACGCCTCTCTCCTCTACGTGGCCAAGGACCGAGGCCAGGCATGCCGGATGACGATCGACAACGGCAAGGTGACCGTCGAGCACGTCGACCCCGAGGCCGAGACCGAGGCCGACTTCCGGTTCATCGGGCCCTACGAGACGTGGGTGGCAAGCCACCGGGACGGCCAGGGTCTCCAGAAGCTCGTGATGACGGGGAAGCTGAAGTTCAAGGGCAGCATCCCCCAGGTCATGTCCCTCCAGCGCCAGCTCGGGGACATGACCGCCCGAGCCCGTGAGATCGACGTCGACTACTGATCACGCGTCGTCGCCATCGCCCGCCGCGCCGGGCCCGTGCACCCGCAGGTAGACGATCATCGGAAGCGCTAGGTCGGCCACCTTGCGCCCCTTCTCGGTCAGCGAGTACTCGACCCGGACCGGCATCTCGTCGAACACCTCACGGTGGACCAGGCCCTGATCCCCCAGGTCGGTCAGCCGCTTGGAAAGGGTCCGCCCCGAGATCCCGTCGAGGCTCCGCTTGAGCTCGTTGAAGCGCAAGGTCCCTTGCTGGCTGAGGACGAACATGATCTCCACGACCCACTTCCGGAAGAAGATCTGCAGCGCGCGGACGGTCTGATCGATCTCATCCTGGAGCGTCCCGGACGACCGCATCAGCTCGATCCACGGCTCGAGGAGCTCGGCCCGGTTACGCTCAGCGCGGTCCTGGAGCAACCGGTCGAGCTGCTCGGGACCCAAGCTCCCTCCCGACCGTGCCTCCTGGGCATGGGTGGTCGCAGACGCACCCGGTGACCTGTCAGATACCAACCGAACCCACCTCTACCTCTGCCTATTTACCTCCTCCTACTAGTTCATTTCCTGAACCAGGTTCGGGCACGCAAGCGTGCGTGGCCGGGCCGGGAGGTCCCCTCACATGGTCGATCTCGCGTTGGACGACGAGGCCAAGATGATCGTGAAGGCCGTGGGCGAGTTCATGGAGCAAGAGGTTGTCCCGTACCAGGAGAAGCACAGGGACGTCCTCGGGAACGGGCGCAAGCGCCTGACCGAGGAGGGCCACCTCAAGCCCGAGCTGATCGAGATCTCCAAGGACATCCGGCGCAAGTCGGCCCAACAGGGGTTCTACGCGATGCACCTGCCCGAAGGGATGGGCGGCGGCGGGGTGGACCGGACGACCATGCTCAAGGCCTACCAGGAGGTCTACAAGCACGGCCTCGGGTTCAGCTTCGCCGTCCTGGCAGCCATCGAGGGCCCCTCGATGATGCTGCAAGCGCTCGACGAGGAGCAGCAGGACCGCTGGCTGAAGCCTCTGGTGCAGGGGGAGAAGACGACCGCCTTCGCCCTGACCGAGCCGCAGGCCGGGTCGGACCTCAAGAACATCCAGACCACCGCCGAGAAGGACGGGGATGAGTGGGTCCTGGATGGCACCAAGACGTTCGTCACCAACGGACCCTACTGCGACTTCGCTCAGGTCTTCGCCAAGACCAGCGAGGTCGAGGGCTACGGCGGGATCACGGCCTTCATCGTCGAGAAGGGCACCCAGGGGTTCCAGGTCGGGCCGCCCCAGGACACCATCTCCAGCGACGGGCTCCAGTGCGAGTTCCACTTCGACGGTTGCCGGGTCCCCGACGAGAACGTGATCGGTGGCGAAGGCGAGGGCTTCTTCCACGCGATGCAGAACATCAACGACACACGCCTCCAGCTCGGGGGCGTGTGCCTGGGTCTTGCCCGGCACTGCATCGACGAGACGGTCCCGTACGTCACCCAGCGGCAAGCCTTCGGGAGACCGATCTCGAAGTTCCAGGGGATCAGCCATCCGTTGGCCGATGCCGAGACCAAGCTCACCGCAGCAGAGCAGCTCGCCCTGCTCACCGCCTGGAAGGTCGACCAGGGCGAACAGCCGCTCAAGGAGACCAGCATGACCAAGCTGTACTGCACCGAGATGCTCTGGGACGTCGCCGACGCCTGCGTCCAGGCCTGGGGTGGGCTCGGGGTCACCAAGGAGGTTGGCCTCGAATCGATCCTCCGTTACGCCCGGGTGATGCGCATCTACGAGGGGACCAGCGAGATCCAGCGCAACACCATCGCCAAGACGATGGGGCTGTGATCGATAACGCCCAGGGGCAAGCCTAGCTTTATCTCGGCTGGACGGCATGGTGTGGCACGGCAACCATGGGTGGCTCGGGAGACCCGACGCCGTCATCGTCTAGGTCCCAAGACGGTGACGAGCATGAGGATGGCCTAGGACTGGCCACCGTCACGATCCTGAACGCGGTGATCAACGGGGTTCTCAGCGCCGCCTTCGGGTACGCGATCGGCTGGTTGACGGTCAACGAGTGGACCGTGAGCTGGTACGCGCACGAGCCCGACCTCCCGTTGGAAGATGGGTTCGTGGCCGGCGACCTGGCCATCAGCGCAGCGTTGACCGCTGCCATCGTGGCCGCCATCGTGAGCGCGATCCTCTACAAGCAGTGGGACGGCGGCCACCTGGCCCCCACCAAGCTCCAGCGCTTCCTCGTCGACGGCCGCACGCGCGGGAAGCACACGGCGATCCTGGCCGCTGTGCCCGCGTTCATCCTCGGGCTGAGCGCCCTGGCGGCCACGCGCCTCGGGTTCCGTGCCGTCGATGCCACCCACCTGGCCGACGCCGCGCTGTTCCCAGAGCTGCGCGCCATGGCTGGCCTGGTCGTCGGGGGCCTGATGGGCGCCTACGTGACGATCTCGGTGGTCGCCAACCTCTCCCACGGCCGCCTGGCCGAGGCAGAGGACAAGGGCAACCTGATCGCGCGAGGGTCGCTGTGGTCGGCCAAGAACCCGCGCAAGGTCCTGGTCGTCGTCCTGCTGCTGACCCTGCTCTTCGGTTCGGGCCTCTCCGAGGTGCACACAGACGTCGACGTCGCCGACGTGCTCCCCCGCGGGAACCAGCACACGGATGCGGCCCACAACCTCACCGACCGGTTCAAGTCCACCTACACCCAAGAGATGCAGCTCCAGTTCACCATCGACGAGGAGAAGTGCCTCCGGGACAACGAGGCCAACATCCCGTTACGGCCCAGCAGCCAGGCGACGTGCGGGAACATCACCGACGAGGTCTACGTCCGAGCCATGGACGAGGTCTTCCGGTTCCTCCAGAACTACACCTACACCGAGGAGGGCCTGCCATGGGAGGACGACACGGTGATCGAGAGCCCGATCCGCTACCAGATCGGGCTGCCGAGCTTCAACAAGCTCTTCAACTGGACCATGGCCGGCGGCCAGGACGCCGAGCCCGGCGCCTACGCCCTCCCGAGCCCCGACAACCGACCCCGCAACCAAGCGTTGCGGGAGGGAGGCTGGCAGGCGCTCCGGGACACCATGACGCCCACCATGGACCCCAGCCTCGAGCAGGCGGTCATCCTGTACCTGGTCGAGCCGGATTCCAACCTGACGAGCCAGGAGATCGGCCGGTACATGATCGAGGCTCGGGACGCCTACCTGGAGTGGGCCCCTGAGAACGCCAAGTACCAGGTGTTCACCGAGGATAACGCGCCGATCCACACGGTCGACCTGCCGGTGGCCAACGCCCACAGCAGCCAGCTCGCCGAGGAGGATTTCTCGCTCTTCCTGCCGCTGATCGTTCTCTTCATCGTCGGTGCCCTCTACGCCCTGTTCCGGGAACCGAGGAGCGTCCTGATCGCCGGGAGCAGCCTGACGATCGGCGTCGTCTGGACCTACGGCTTGATGGGCCACATGGACATCGCGATGAACAACCTCAACCTCACCGTGCTCCCCCTGATCATGGGGACCGGGATCGACTACTCGATCCACATGATCAACGAGTTCCTGGAGCACAAGAGCGAGGGGGCCACGAACGAGGAGGCCTTCCAGGTGGCCGGGGACCGGGCCGGCGTGGCCATGCTCATCGCGACGTTGATCACCGTGGCCGGGCTGTTGATCATGATCCTCAGCCCGAGCTTGCTGCTCGCCCAACTGGGCCTGCTGGCGATGATCGCCATCGTCAGCGTCTACCTGCTCACCATCCTGTTCATCCCGG
>CAYXGD010000142.1:0-5739 GCA_964464425.1 uncultured Thermoplasmatales archaeon | reverse complement strand
GCTGCCTACTCGCATCCGCTGAGAAACGCGTCTCGTCACATCTAAGGCCCCCCAGCCCGTCGCACCCCCAGCCGCTGAGCGGCAGCTCCAGAGGAAGGCCCGGTGACACGCTACTACATCGAGCACGACGGTCGTGTCCTGACCATCGAGCGGGACGGCCAGCCCGACCTGCCGACCGAGGCCGAGGTCGACGTGCCCTTCGAGCGCGTGACCACCCGCGAGGTCGCCGGGACCGAGGTCGTCTTCGGCCACGCCGAGCTCGAGGACCACCCCTGGGACTGGCCCGTCAAGGACGACCTGGCCTGGGACGAGTCGGCCACCGCTCTCCTCCACGGCGCGATCAACGCCTCTCTCTTCCGACCGGTGGTCGGCGTGATCGTCCGCCACGAGGGCAAGATCCTGCTCGTCGAACCGGCCCGCGGTGTCGCCAAGGGCCACTGGACCCTCCCTGGCGGGTTCCTGCACGCCTTCGAGCAGCCGGCCGACGGGGCCCGTCGCGAGGTCCGTGAGGAAGCCGGGTTGGAGATCACCGACCTTGACCTGGTCGGCACCTTCGTCTACACCCATCCCGGGGTCTCTTACCCCATCCTGGGCTTGGCCTTCACGGCCCAAGCGACCGAGGCGGAGATCACGGTCCGCGAGGAGGAGATCCGCGCGGCCCGCTGGTTCACCGTGGCCAAGGCTCGGGAGGCCTCCGGCGGGTTCGCCGCCAGCGTCCTCGAGCGCCTGGGCAAGGAGGGACGCCTGTGAGCTGGACCGACGACATCGTGCAAGCCAACCACCTCCAGTGGGACGGTCGGACAGCCTGCCACTTCGAGGCCTACGACGTGGCCCTCCTCGACCCCCGCAACCACCGGGCTTGGTGGCTCCGGTACACGGTCGACGCGCCGCTCGACGGTGAGCCGTACAGCACCCTGTGGGGGGCCCACTTCTCCGGCCAACGCCCCGAGGACCGGTTCGCCCTGCGCACCGAGTTCCCCGTCAACAGCTTCGCTCAGCAGTCCGACGGGTTCCACATCCGCGTCTCCAAGGGCGAGCTGATGGACACCGGCGCCAAGGGTGGCCTCCGCAACCCGAAGGATGCCAGCCAGTCCCTGCGCTGGAACCTCCAGTTCCGGGGCCGCGAGCCGCCGATCACCGTCTACCCGAAGAAGCGCATGTACTCGCGGTCCTGGCCACCGGCCCGTGCCTTGGCGCCCATGCCCCTGGCCCGAGCCAACGGGATCATCGAGGTCGGCGAGCAGCGCTACCGCGTCGAGGACGGCCTGGCCCACCAGGCCCACACGTGGGGGACCCGGCACTTCGATGCCTGGTCCTGGGGCCTGGCCACCCGGTTCCGCGAGGATCCCGACGCCTATGTGTACGGCCTATGGGGCGTGCCCCGGGTCGGCGAGCGCCAGCTGACCGCGCTTCACTACCGTCACCCGTCGGGCCAGCATATCGCCTGCTCCGAGATCACCAGCCACAAGGCCGATGCCGAGTCCGGCCAACGCCCTGGGGTGTGGACCTTCGAGGCCAAGAGCGGTCGGTACACCCTCTCGGGCCGGTTCTCCGCCAGCCTCCAGAAGACCGTCGGCGTGACGCTGGACGACCCCGAGGGCACCCAGCGGTACGTCCACCACTGCGGCGTGGCCGATGCCTCGATGGAGATCTGGCGGCGCAAGTTCGGCAAGCCCGAGCTCGAGGAGACGCTGACCGCCAAGGACACGGCCGTGCTCCAGCAAGGCGCCCAGCGCCCGTTCGAGGACATCGAGTTCTTCGTTTGAAGGGGTCGCTGCGTCAGGGGCTCCCGTCGCAGAGCTGTCCCTGGGCCCCGATCGCGGTGTCGCTCTGCTTCGACAGGGTACTGTCGGCGGTACGCCGTCCCGGTCAGGTGGCCTCGGCTTCCAGGGCCTTCTCGGGAGCCTCCCGGAGCTGGGGTGGTGGGGCAGCGGGTCCGGGCGGTTCTGGTTCCTCGGGTTGGTCTGGCAGCGTGAAGAAGAACTTCGAGCCGACGTCCGGCTCGCTGTCGACCCAGATCCGGCCGCCATGCCGGTCGATGATGCGCTTGCAGATCGCCAGGCCGATCCCGGTCCCGGCGACCTCGTCGTTACGATGGAGCCGCTGGAAGACCTGGAAGACGCGGTCCTGCTGGTCCGGAGGGATGCCGATGCCGTTGTCCTCGACGCTGAACCGCCACCCATCGCCGGTCCGCTCGGCTTCGAGGCGCACCTCGGGCCGGACGCCAGGGCGCTGGAACTTGAGGGCGTTCCCCACGAGGTTCTGGAACAGGAGCAGGAGCTGGTTCGCATCGGCCGTGACCGTCGGCATCTGGCCCACCTCGAGGGTAGCCTCAGCCTGCTCGATCGCCAACGCCAGGTTGGCCTGGACCTGGTCGACCACGACACCGACGTCCGTGGTCCCGAAGGGTTCGGCGTCGGTGTGCACCCGGGTGTAGGCCAGGAGCGCACGGACGAGCTCGCTGAGCCGGGTGCCACCGTCGACGGCGTAGGCCATGAGCTCCTGGGCGTCGGCGCCGAGCTCCTCGCCGTACCGGCGGTCGAGGAGCTGGAGGTAGCTGGTGATCATCCGGATGGGTTCCTGGAGGTCGTGGCTGACGACGTAGGCGAACTGCTGGAGCTCGGCGGCCTGCTCCCGGAGCTCGGCCTCGGCCTTGGCCTGCTCGGTGATGTCCCGGAAGCTCGAGACGCGACCCACGATCTCGCCCTGGACACGGCGGGGGCGTGAGAAGCGCTCGTAGATCCGCCCGTCGGTGAGGTGGATAACGTCGTAGGTCTCCGCCTCAGGGGCCTGGTACATCGCCTCGATGCTCTCCTGGAACCTCCCGGGGTCAGCGACCATGTCGACGGCTGCTCCGAGGATCTGGTTCGGGTCGCCGGAGGCCATGGTCTGCTCGGGGATCCCCCACATGTCCAGGAACCGCTGGTTGTAGCTGGCCACGCTCCCATCCAGGTTGGTGGCCAGGATCCCGTCGGCGGTGGCCTCCAGCGTCGTCTCGTGGAGGGAGAGGGATTCCTCGAGCTCCTCGGCCATGGCGCGTGTGTCCTGCTTGGCCTCGGTTTGCGCCAGGAGGACCCTGGAGAAGAGCGCGGCCATCCCAGCGAACAGGAACAGGAACCCGATCCTGACGACCGCGTCGACCGGGTAGGTGGTCAGGCCCACGTCGATGGACAGGAGCGCTGCGTAGATCACGCTGTAGGCGCCGGCGCCCACGAGGGTCTCCTGGGTCCCGTAACGAAACGCCAGGGCGACCAGGGAGAGGTACCACAGGAGGTAGAACGGGGACTCGTAGCCACCGGTCGCCATGACCCAGGCGGCGACCAGGATCGCGTCGGCGCCGGTCATGAACGCGCTGGTCAACAACACGTTGTACTTGCGGTAGGGCTCGGCGGCCAGCAACCAGGCGCTGTAGGCTCCTGCCAGCGCCAGGACGCTGTAGGCGACCATCGGCGCGGTCCCGGTGTGGTCCATCAGGGCGATGTAAACGAGGCCGCAGAACGCCACGAGCGATAGGCGCGTGAGCGTGGCCTGCTGCTCGCTGTCCGCGAGCTTCTCCTTGGCCGCGCTATCGAGCCTCATCGGTAGGCAAGGGAGGTTGGTCGGCGGGAAGGTATAAAAGGGTCGGATAGGGCCGCCGGGGCTGCCAGGCCCGGTTCCGGCCGCTAGCGCTCCGGAGGCGGGCCCCGGTGGACCTCCATGCCCCGGGTCACGTGCCGCCACGGCACCAGGACCTCGGCCGCGGCCACCCAGGCCGACAAGGGCTGATCGTGCAACCGCCAGGTCTCGTCGGCGATCTCGCCGATGGGGCTGCGGTAGGTCCCCTTGGGGAACCCGCCCAGGATCACGGTCACGGCGTCGTGGGCCTCGGCCAGGGTGGGCAGGGCCTCGTAGGCGTGGGTCGGTGAGCCGTCGGTGGACAGCGCGACGACGTGGTCGGGGGCATCGAACCCGACGGCGGCCTCCAGCGGCACGTCCCGGCTCAAGGCCATCAGCGGATCCCGGGACTTGGGACCGACCCGCCCCTCCTCGAAGAGCTTCTCGATCAGGCCCTCGAAGCGGTCGTAGGCCCGCATGATCCGGGTTCCCGGATCGACGGTGATCAGATCGTCGTGGCGGGTGTGGACCTTGACCCGGAGCCCACCCTCGAGGTTCAAGGCCGAGTCCAGAGCGGTGAGCAGGAAGAGGTGGACGATGTCCGGCCGCCCCCGGCGCTCGTGGTCGGGCAACCCCTTGTCACGCATGGCATGGTGGTGCCGGCTGGCGTTGAGCAACGTGGCTCGGGTGGCTCTCGGCTTGGCCTTGGCGGTCTTGGCCACGGCAGGGTGGCCCACCAGGCGTTCGGGGATGGTCTCGAGCTCGGCGTCGGCGAGGATCAGGGTGAGCATGGCTGATCCTCCCTGAGCCCGCTCAGCCGAAGATGCTTCCGAGGCCGGCGGCGGCCGAGTCCTCCTCGGCGTCGATGTCAGCCTTGATGTCGTCGGCCTTGTCGGAGATGCTCCCGTCGTTGTCGAGAACGATCTCCTCGGCGCGGTCCAGGGCTTCCTCGGTGCCGTCGACGAGGACGACCTTGCCGTCGACGTCCCAGGCAGCGCCGTCCTTGACGGTCACGGTCTGGCGGCTGACAAGGTTGTCGTCGAGGAGCTCGTCGGCCACCTGTTGGGTGGTCTCGAAGACGCGGAATGGCATGGGCGACCCTAACGGGAGGTCCTCGAAATAGCTTGCCCTGCCCCGGGCCTTCCTCCCGGAACGACATGGCCCCGGGGCCACCGGGCGCTGCGGACCTGTCCGGTCCTTCATATAGGGGTGCCAGGAGAGGGCAGCACCAGCGATGCTGGACCCCTGGATCGGCTTCCTCAACGAGGAGCTGGCGACCCGCCGGCAGGATCAGCGACCGCTGGGCCGGGAGCACCTGCGCCAGGAGGTCCTCGATCGCGTGGCCTGCAACTTCCCGTTCCCCCTCGAGGTCTCCTTCCGGGGCCTGGTGGTCGGTCGCGAGGTCCTGGACGGACAGCACTACCTGGTCGTGGCCCCGACCTCTCTGGCGCCACGTGCCTTCGAGATCCTCGGCGGGGTCCTGCTTCCCACCGATCGCCCGCTCTTCCCGGGTGCGGTGGTCGACGCGACCTGCGCCCTGGCCGACCCCGACACCTACGATCGCGACGCCGGCATGCTGGCCGTGGACGCTTGGATCGAGACGATCGTACCGGTCGAGCCCTGATCCGGCCCCGGCTCACTCACCGTACCGCCGTTGCCGGCGTTGGTAGTCCCGGATGGCCCGCAGGAAATCGATCTTCCGCAGCTCGGGCCAGTTCACATCAGCGAAGTACAGCTCGGAGTAGGCCAGCTGCCAGAGCAGGAAGTTGCTGATGCGTTCCTCGCCGCTGGTCCGCAGCACCAGGTCCGGATCCGGGAGCGGATGGGTGTAAAGGCGGCTGGCGACGGTGTCCTCGGTGATCTCCTGAGGGGACAGCTTGCCTGCCTGGACCTCCTCGGCGATCGACCGGAACGCGTTGACCAGCTCCTCGCGCCCGCCGTAGGCCACGGCGATGTTGTAGTGGTAGCTGTCGTAGCCTTCGGTGACCTTCTCGGCGTGCGCGATGGCCTCCTGGACCCGGTCGGGCATGGCCTCGACCCGGCCGATCGCTCGGATCCGGATGCCGTTCTCGTGGACCCGCTCGTCCTCAGCCATCCGGTAGAAGTTCTCCTCGAAGAGGTCCATCAGATGGCCGACCTCCTCGG
>CAYXGD010000141.1:0-5781 GCA_964464425.1 uncultured Thermoplasmatales archaeon | reverse complement strand
CCTCGATGGCGGTGACCTGGATGGAACCGATGGGCATCGGTCCCCCTGAGATGGCCGGCGGGTTTAGGTCTTTGCCTGGGGCCAGGAGGGCCTGGCCCCAAGCAGCGGACCCGCGGCGATCAGGGCGCCACGTCGGTGGCGTTCTCGACGGCCTTCGGCTGGACGGTCGCCGGAAGGTCCTCGAGCTGGTCGGTCGGCAGGGTGGGCAACAAGAGGACCGTGCCCTGGGCCCCTGCCTGCAGCGTCAACGCGCCGGGCTTACCGGGCTGGACGAGGGTCCAGTCGGTGCTCGCGGCGCTGCGGATCTGCAGCTCGATGGTGTGGTTGGCCTCGATGACCGTCTCGACCGGCTGCATGGGGGCAGCCATGCTGAGGGCCTCGCCCGGGGTCACCGGTGCGTACTCGGCGTGGCCGTTGCGGTGGGCCAGGTTGGCCATGCCGAAGCTGATCAGCTCGCGGCTCCCGTCGGGGGCGACATCGTACAGGTAGGCCGCCACGAAGGCGTTGTCGAGCCCCTGCAGGACCGCGGCTAGGTCCAAGGCGGGTGGTCCAGAGATCAGCACGTCCTGATCGACGCTGCCTCGCAGGGTGACCAGGGTGCGGTTGTCACCCTGGCCAGCCGAGGCCGATGCGGCGATCGGGTCCATGACGATCGTGGTCGAGCCCTCGGCCGGGGCGTCCTGGAGCTGGCCGGCATCGAAGCCGGGGTACAGCTTGGTCACCGTGGCCGTGGAGGGTGGCCAGGCCTCGGTCAGACGCTGGACCGGGAGGTCTTGGGTCACCGAGATCGTCGTCTCGGTCGTCAGCCCGACCTCGCGGTCCTTGAGGTGCTGGTCCAGGAACCCGACGATGAGCGTCTGGGTGTCCGCACGGGTCGGGAGCTGGTTGGCCCACGGACCCACCAGACCGATGACCGGGCTCTTGACCTGGTTGACCATGTCCAGGGCCATCGCGGGCTTGGTCAGCCGATCGTTGAGGCCCTGGCCGTACAGCATCGGAGCGGTGATCTCCTGGGCCTTGGTGGTCAGGTTACGGGCCTCGTAGAAGGCGTTGTAGACCGCCCGAGGATCGGCAGCGTCGGTGTACTGGGCTGCATCGCAGCTATCCTGGGAGTTCCCGGTGATCCGCGACACGGCGTCGGGGGAGGGCGCGTAACCCAGGGCACCGGTGAGCTGGCTGGTGACCGGGTCGGCGACGCCTTCGCCGTTGGGGACGCCGCCGAAGTGCCAGTCCCTATAGGCGTCGGTGACCGCGCCGAAGGTCAACACGGCGTCGACCTGGTCGGGGGCCTGGATCGCCGCCTCGATGGCGGTCGTGGCGGAGTAGCCGACACCGTAGGTAGCCAGCTTATCGTTGGTCCAGTTCTGCTCGGAGAGCCACTCGACCAGACGGAGCTGGTCGGCTTGCTCCTTGGGACCCCACATGTCCAGGCAGCCACCGCTCTGACCGGTGCCCCGGACGTGGGCGTAGGCCACGGCGTAGCCCCGCATGGCTAGGTCCTTGGCCAGGCTATCAACGTTCAGGGGCGTGGTCAGTTGGGGCCCTTGAGCTTGGGCCTGGGCGGCCAGCCCCGTGACGAGGACCGTGGGGACGGGCGTCTCGACGTCAGGGCGGGTGACCTCGACATGCAACTGGGTGCCGTCCTCGGCGGCCACCTGGAAGCTCTCAGTGGCCTTGATCTCGTGGACGGCCTTGCTCAGCTGGGACGGGTCCAGCTCGCTGAGCAGCCCATCGAGGGGGACGGTGAGGAGGTCGACCGTGACCAGCTCGACCTCGGTCGTGTTGGCGCTGACCTCGATCTGCCACTCTGCAGGAAGGTCATCCAGGGTGGTCAGGCCGGTGCAGCTGACCTTGCCGAGCTTCGGTTGCTGAAGCGAGTCGGCCTCGGGGGTCAGGCACCGGACGTGGGAGGTGTTCGCGTTGGTGATGTTCACGTACCCGCGGGCATCGTCCGGGACGTCGATCGTCGCGTTGACGGCCACGGTGCCTTCGGGGATCTTGAGGGTGGTGTTGATGGGCAGCTCAGGCTTCTCCCACAGGAGCCTGTACCCATCCTCCACCTCCTGGAGCTTGGCGCCCTCAGGGACCTCGACGTCCTCTTGATCGATGCTCTGTTCGCTGACTTCCTCGCTGCCCTCGTCCGCGGGGCCGTCGTCGCCGATACAACCGGCGAGACCCACGGTGAGAAGTAGCAGCCCGATGATGACGGTCCTGCCTTTCATGCTGTCCTGCCTCGCACGTGGGGCCCAGCGGGCGCTACTTGAATCTTCTTGTATGGTTTTCGAAGTGACGGCTGGCGGGGTCGACCCTGCCACCGCACATGTCCGGTGGGGTCAGGAGAGGACGTCGCGGACCTTGTCGCCTAGGCGCTCGAGAACGCCCTTCCGGACCTCGCCGCCACCGAGCTCCAGCAAGGCCTCCCAGTGCTCGCGTTCCTCACCGCTCGGCTTCTCGGGGAGCTCGACGTTGACCTCGATGAACATGTCGCCCCGAGAGCCACCTCCGACGGGCGGGAAGCCCTTGCCGCGCTTCCGGATCGCTTGGCCTGGTTGCGTACCGGCGGGGATCTCGATGTCCAGCTCGCTATCGAGGCCCTCGAGCACGGTCGAGGTGCCAAGCACGGCCATGGCCGCCGGCACGGTGATCCGGGCCACGGCGTTGGAGCCTCGCCGCTCGATGTGGTCGGGCAGCTCGACGCTGACGACAGCGTAGGCGTCACCCCGTGGCCCTTGGGCGTGGGCGTGACCTTGACCCCGGAGGCGCAGCCGCATGCCGTCCTCGATCCCGGGGGGGACGTGGACGTCGATGCGCTTGGTCTTGCGCTGGAGGGCCCTGCCGTTGCACGTCTTGCAGGGGTCGGTGATGGTGGTGCCCTGGCCTTCGCAGCGGGGGCAGGTGGTGACCTGGGTGAAGGTGCCCAGCGGGGTGCGCTGGGTGCGACCGACCTGGCCGCGGCCGCCGCACTGCTGGCAGGTCTCCCGGGACCCGCCGGGGCCGGCCCCAGTACCGTCGCAGCCCTGGCACGGCTCCAGGCGCTCCACGGTCACCTCCCGCTGGGCGCCGTGCACGACCTCCTCGGGCCCGACGGTGATCCGGGTGACCAGGTCCTCGCCGCGCGGCCGGCGTTGGCCACCGCCGAACCCGCCACCGAACATCTGCTGGAAGATGCCGCCGATGTCGAAGCCCAGGTCCCGGAAAACGGTGTTGAAGTCGGCCTCCTGGAACCACTGGTCGGCCGAGCCGTACTGGCCTTCGAGTCCGGCGTGCCCGTACTGATCGTAGACCCGCCGCTTGTCCTCGTCGGAGAGCACCGCGTAGGCTTCGGAGATCTCCTTGAACCGCTCCTCGGCGTCGGGCTCGTCGGACCGGTCGGGATGGTACTTCATCGCGAGCTTGCGGTAGGCCCGCTTGATGTCCTTCTGGGAGGCGTCTTGGGGGACACTGAGGACGTCGTAGTAGTCCCGGGGCACGAACCAGCGATGCCTCTGTTCTCCTTTTCAAAGCTTCGGTGGCAGGGGGCAGAAGAGGGTGGGATCGGGCCCGACGGAGCCGCTACCCACCGGCTGACCATCCCTGAACACCATCGCACCTAGCCCGTGCGCCTATAAGGGGGACACCCTAACATATGCACGTGTCCGATCGGGTGGCGTGGCTCCTGGGCCTCCTGGCCCTGGCCGCGCTGACAGGGTGTCTAGGGGGACCGGCTGAGACCGGCCCCGGCGACGAGCCCAGCGCCAACGCTACCGGGACCGGCGACCGGGCCCAAGACCAGCGCGGCGATCTCCTCGATCACCGATCGGACGAGGCAGAGGAGGAGAGCCGCGAGGCCCGGCCTCGAGCCACGGGCGGCCCGACCCCGGCGTCCACGACCGACGGGACCGCAGGTGCACATGACCAGAACACCAGCACGCCGGCCGGATCTCAGGAGAGCTCCGAGCCGACGTCCGAGGAGGGGGCGGGGGCCGACACGGCCGATGGCTCCAGCTCGACGACCGACGATGGGGACGGGAGCTCCACGGATGGCGCCACCGACGACGGCAACGGCGGCACGACCGATGAGGTCACGGGCGACACGACCGATGGCACGACGGACGATACCCTCGACGGGTCCGGTTCCGATGACCTCCTGGACGAGGCGGACACCTCGACCGAGGAGACCATCGACGACACGGTCGACACGACCGACGACACCCTGGGGATCGTCCCCGGCCCCTGAGGGCCGTCACTCGTCGTCCTTGACCTCGTACTCCACGTCGACGGAGTCATCGCCCTCGGCCGGCTTGGTCCGGAACTGACCGCCCTGGCCGCCGGCCTGGGGGCCGCCGGCGCCGGCTTGCCCCATGCCGCCAGGTCCAGCGCCGGCCATGCCAGCGGCACCCGGGCCACCGGGGCCAGCCTCCTGACCGGCAGCTTGCTCGTACATGGACTGGCCGATCTCCATCATCGCCTCGCGGAGCGCCTCGGTCTTGGCCTCGACGGCGTCGACGTCGATCTCGTCGGCCTGCAGCTCGTCCTCGAGGTCGTCGATGGCGTCCTCGACCTTGGTCTTGATCGTCTCGTCGACCTCCTCGGCCTCGTCGAGGGCTCGCTGGGCGGCGTGGATGGTCCCTTCGGCTTGGTTGGCAGCGTCGATGCGGGCCGCTCGCTTCTCGTCCTCCTCGGCGAAGCGCTCGGCCTCTTGTTGCATGCGGTCGATCTCGTCGTCGTCGAGGCGGTTGGCGTCCTCGATGGTGATCGACTGCTTCTTGCCGGTGCCCTTGTCCTCGGCGTGGACCTGGAGGATGCCGTCGGCGTCGATCTCGAAGGTCACCTCGATCTGGGGGGTGCCTCGCGGTGCCGGCGGGATGCCGTCCAGGATGAAGTTGCCCAGGTGCTTGTTCTCGCGGGCCACCGGGCGCTCGCCCTGGAAGACGTGGATGTCGACCTGGGTCTGGTTGTCCTCGGCGGTGGAGAACACGCGGGACTTCTCGGTGGGGATCGTCGTGTTCCGGTCGATCAGGGGCGTGAACCGGCCACCCAGGGTCTCGATACCCAGGGTCAGCGGGGTCACGTCGAGGAGCAAGAGGTCCCCGACGTCACCGGTGAGGACCCCGGCCTGGATGGCGGCACCCAGGGCCACGGCCTCGTCCGGGTTGACCGACAGGTCCGGTTCGACGCCGGTGAGCTTGTGGGCGACCTCCTTGACCGCCGGCATCCGGGTCATCCCACCGACCAGGATGACGGCGTCTGCGCCGCCCTGGCTGAGGCCTGCGTCGTCGAGGGCCTGCTGGGTCGGGCCGCGCAGGCGGTCGAGCAGGTCGCTGCACATGTTCTCGAACTCGGCGCGGGTCACCGAGAGGTCCAGGTGGACGGGATCGCCGTCTTGCTGCCCGATGAACGGGATGTTGACGTCGGTCTTCTGCTTGCTGGACAGCTCGATCTTGGCCTCCTCGGCGGCCTGCTTGAGCCGCTGGAGGACCTGGCGGTCGCCGCTGACGTCCAGGCCCTGCTCGGCCAGGTGCTCCTGGAAGTGGTCGATGAGCTGCTGGTCGAAGTCGTCGCCGCCGAGTTGGTTGTCGCCGCTGGTCGCCTTGACCTCGAAGACGCCGTCGCCGGTCTCGAGGATCGAGACATCGAAGGTGCCGCCACCGAGGTCGAAGACGACCAGGGTCTTCTCCTCGTCGTCGCCGTACCCGTAGGCCAGGGCGGCCGCGGTGGGCTCGTTCACGATGCGCAGGACATCGAGCCCGGCGATCTTGCCGGCGTCCTTGGTCGCCTGGCGCTGGGCGTCGGAGAAGTAGG